>CAMOVS010000203.1 GCA_946627575.1 uncultured Lachnospiraceae bacterium | reverse complement strand
ATAACCATGTTTGGCATGTCCATCGGGTCTATCCTGGGCGGTGCCACCGTGGTGGAGACTATTTTTGAATACCAGGGGGTAGGCAAGATGGCCGCAGATGCCGTGACGGGAAGAGACTACAACCTGATCCAGGCCTATGTGGTCTGGATGGCTTTCATCTATGTATTCGTCAACCTGGCAGCAGATATTCTCAACCGATTTCTGGATCCCCGGATCCGTTTCGGTGAGGAATAGAAGGGGGAGTGAAATATGTATTATGTGAAACTCGCCTTTCGCGACCGGAAATTCCTCATAAACTTTGCCTTAACGATCATCTTTCTCCTGGCCACCATCTTCGCCGGCAAACTGGCTCCCAATGATCCTCTGATGCAGGATACATCAGCCTTACTGCAGGCACCGTCACACAAGTATCCTTTTGGGACGGATGAGCTTGGACGCTGTGTTTTCTCCAGAATCTTGTACGGGGGAAGAACCTCCCTGGTAATTGCCCTGGCTGTCACATTGCTGATGGCGGCAGTGGGTATCCTTCTGGGGATGATCGCCGGATACGCCGGAGGTCTGACGGATACACTGATCATGCGATTTACGGACATGCTGATGGCATTTCCCCACATTGTATTCGTAATCGCCCTGGTCAGTGTTCTCGGCACCGGAACCCGGAACCTGATCCTGGCCATGACCCTGATCAGCTGGACCATGTATGCCAGAGTTTCCCGGTCCATGGTGATTTCCATCAAGAACAATGAATATGTGGAGCAGGCCCGCCTGGGAGGGGTAGGCCGGATCTCCGTCATGATGCGGTACATCCTTCCAAATGTACTGCCCTACCTCATTGTCCTGATCACCCAGGATATCGGCAGCAATCTGCTGACCCTGGCCAGCCTTTCCCTTCTCGGTCTGGGATCCCAGCCGCCTACTCCGGAGTGGGGATATATGCTCAGCGAAGGAAAGAGATATATGCAGACAGCACCATGGATGCTTGTGTATCCGGGTCTGGTGATCCTGATCTGTGTTATCATATTTAACCTCCTGGGGGACAGTCTCAGAGATATACTGGATCCCAGAAATGAAACCCTTTAACCTATGAGCCATTTTTAACATCAATGAAAGGAGTTAATCAGATGAAAAGCAAGAAAATGTGCAGTCTGATCATGGCAGCAATGCTTGTCCTGGTTATGGTGCTTGCCGGCTGTGGCAGCAGCGGCGGATCCGGCGAAAGTACCGAGCAGGCAGGCGGAGGGGAGAAACACCTGAACATGGCCCTGTACTGGTTCGGAGACAATCTGGATCCGGGCATGGACTGGAACGGCTGGACGCTGACCCGTGCAGCAGTGGGTGAGAACCTTGTAACGGTAAATGAGGACCTGGAGCTTGTGGGACAGCTGGCGGACAGCTGGGAGAGCGTAGATGACACAACCTGGAAGTTCCACATCCGTCCCAATGTCACATTCCAGAATGGAAATCCGGTAACGGCGGAGGCGGTGAAGGCTTCCATCGAGCGATCCATCGAAATCAATGAACGTGGCCAGACAAACCTGAAGCTCAAGAATATTGAGGTGGATGGTGAATATGTCATCTTTACCACGGAAGAACCCTATGGGGCATTCCTGGCCAATCTTTCAGAGCCTCTCTTCATTATCGTAGACACATCGGCAGATACCAGTAAATTTACGGACACACCGATCTGTACCGGACCTTATATGGTAACATCCTTTGAAAAAGGCGTTTCCTTCGAAGCGGTAGCCTACAAGGATTACTGGGGAGGAGAACCGGGACTTGACAGTATTACCGTATACAATATCGAGGATGACAATACAAGGGCTATGTCCCTCCAGTCCGGTGATATCGATATGCTCCAGAGAGTGACAGCCACAGACCTGACTCTCTTTGAAGGCAAGGATGACTACACAGTGGATTCCAAGGTGGGCACCCGGGAACAGTTCCTCTTCATGAATGTGGCAAAAGCGCCTTTCGATGACGAGAACATCCGTCTTGCCTTTAACGCAGGCATCGATTATGAGGGTGTAGCACAGGTAGTCGGCGGCGGCGCAGTTGCCTGTGGCGCTCCTTTCCCGCCCAGCGCTCCTTGCGGTTATGATAAATTAAAGAAAGCATCCTTCGATCCGGATCTCTGCGCAGAATATCTGAAGAAAGCCGGATATGAAGATACGGATGGAGACGGCTTTGTAGATAAAGATGGCAAAGCTCTCGAGATTACCGTCGTAGTAAGCAATAATGCAGATGATTTCAATACACTGGCTGAGAAGGTTCAGGCTCAGATGAAAGACCAGGGAATCAAGGTCAACATCAAGCAGGTGGAGAACACAGATGACCTGATCGCAGACGGAGATTTTGAGTTAATGTTCGGCAACTGGCAGACCGTCTCCACAGGAGATACCCAGTGGTTCCTGGATCAGGTATTCAGGACAGATGCCACAGATAACTACGGAAAGTATTCGGATAAGGAGCTGGATGAGATCATCAAAAAGCTCTCTGTAACATTTGACCTGGAGGAAAGAGAGAAGCTGACTCAGGAAGCCAGCCAGATCATCATCGACAAGGGATTTGGATGCTATCTTGTGGGCCCGACAAACATCAATGTCTGCAGCAGCAAGGTCTCCAATATGCATACCTTCCCCATCGACTACTATTTCCTGACATATGATACAACCATCAAATAAGGACATACTCTGATAATCGACAACAAGCCCGGACATGCAGGCCGTGTCCGGGCAGCCTGAAAGATAAGGATGTGCAGCCATGGGAAGCCTTTTGGAAGTAAAAGATTATTCCATCACTTATCATAATAAAGTATTGGCAGTGAACAAAGCCTCCTTCGACCTGAAGGCGGGGGAAGTCTTGAGTGTAGTGGGAGAGAGCGGCAGCGGGAAATCCACCCTGATCCGAGGGGTCCTGGGGCTTCTTTCCAGCGGAGGCAAGGTGAAAGAGGGAAAAGTGATCTTTGACGGAAAGGATCTGACAAGTCTTTCACCAAAGGAACTTCAGAAGCTCCGGGGCCATGACATTGCCATGATCTTCCAGGATGCGGGACAGGCCATGGACCCCATCAAGACGGTGAGGAAACAGTTCATGGAATACACCCTCACCCACCAGGATATCTCTGTGAAGGAGGCGGAAGAGCTGGCCCATTCCTGGCTGGCAAGGCTGCATTTGTACGACCCGGAAAGGGTCATGGATTCCTATCCCTTCGAGCTGTCCGGCGGAATGAAGCAGAGAGTTGCCATCGCCATGGCTATGGCCCAGAGCCCAAGACTTCTGCTGGCAGATGAGCCCACCAGCGCCCTGGATGTCACCGTGCAGGCTCAGGTGGTCTACGAGCTGGAGAGACTGGCCAAGATCTACCAGACTGCCATCATCATCGTGACCCACAACATGGGTGTCGCCTCCTATCTGGCCGATCACATCGCCGTGATGCGAAACGGTGTCATTGAAGAATACGGAAGCAAGGACCAGGTAATTTTCCACCCCCGAAGCGATTACACAAAAATGCTTCTGGAGGCCGTGCCTAAGCTGAAACGGATGCAAAAAGATTCCGCCGGAGTGACGACAGAGGCCGGTCAGCTCCTGAAAATCAACGAGGTGGACAAAGTATTTCAGGGAAGGAGAAAAAAGGAAGTTCATGCCGTGGACAATGTCTCTTTTGACATGCTGGAAGGGGAATGTCTGGGAATCGTAGGTGAGAGT
>CAMOVS010000202.1 GCA_946627575.1 uncultured Lachnospiraceae bacterium | reverse complement strand
TCCATCCAGATCTACCACCCCAAGGTTGGGCTGGAGAGTGGTAAAATGATAATTTGCAATCTTAGGTCTTGCATTGGTCACCCGTGAGAGGAAGGTGGACTTGCCCACATTGGGGAAACCGATCAGACCTACATCGGCGATCACCTTCAGCTCCAGGTCTACCCAGAGTTCTCTGGCCTCCTGCCCCGGCTGGGCATACTTGGGGGCCTGCATGACGGGGGTGGCATAGCGGGCGTTCCCCTTGCCGCCCCGGCCGCCCCGCAGCAAAACCACCGGCTCGGTCCGGTCGGCCATATCCAGGATGACCTTACCGCTGTCGGCATCTTTGACTACAGTGCCGGCCGGAACCTTGAGAACCAGATCATCACCCGAAGCTCCGGTCCGGTTCTTCTTGTCCCCTTCTTTGCCATCACCGGCGCAATATTTTCTTTTATGACGATAATCCACCAGGGTATTCATCCCCCGGTCAACGACAAAGATCAGGTCTCCGCCCTTGCCTCCGTCGCCTCCATCCGGACCTCCGTCCGGAACATACTTTTCTCTGCGAAAACTAACGTGTCCGTTCCCGCCTTTTCCGGAACGGATGTAGATACGTGCCCGGTCTGCAAACATGTCTGGTTCCTTTCTGTAAAGAATGGTATTCTAAAGAATAACAAGCGGCTTCAAATCATGAAAGGTTTGAAGCCGCTTTAAGAATCGGATTATGTAAAGCTTAAGCTACCGGATAAACCGAGCACTGCTTTCTGTCTCTACCCTTTCTCTCGAAACGGACTACACCGTCAACCAGAGCGAATAAGGTATCATCGCCGCCGCGTCCGACATTATTTCCCGGATGGATCTTGGTACCGCGCTGTCTGTACAGGATGTTACCTGCTTTGACGAACTGGCCGTCCGCACGCTTAGCTCCAAGACGCTTTGACTCAGAATCACGTCCGTTCTTTGTGGAACCTACTCCCTTTTTATGCGCGAAGAACTGAAGGTTCATTCTCATCATTGTCGTTACACCTCCTTCGTTATCACTGTTAACCATCGGCCGTAGTCCTGCTCAACAGACCGGATCCCCAGGTCAAAGGACTTCATCAGAAGAGCTGCCTTCTCACTGGTCTTATCCCGGAAAGTCAGCTGAACCAGTCCCAGTGCCTCCTCCTGAGTCATATCAAACCTGTCGTCAGTGAAAGCCTCCAGGCTGTTCACCAGGTTGATGGTCAGGACGGATACGGCACAGCAGACCAGATCTGCGCCTTCCTCCACGCTGTCAGCATGGCCGATGACCTGAAAGCCTTTAAACAGGCCATCAGGCTTCCTGTAGATCGTTATCTTAATCATAAATCCTGCCTCTGCAGGTTCTCACACCCATATCTCCCTCAGGAGAATAGGGCGTAAAAACTGAGCAATTAAGCGTTGATCTTCTCGATCTTAACCTTTGTGTAAAGCTGTCTGTGACCCTGCTTCTTGTGATAGCCTGTCTTCCTCTTGTACTTGTAGACGGTGATTTTCTTTGCCTTGCCGTCCTCAATTACAGAAGCTTCCACGCTTGCGCCCGCTACCAGCGGATCGCCCACTTTCACTTCGTCACCACTTACTGCCAGAACCTGGTCAAAGGTATAGGTCGATCCGGCTTCCACGCCCAGCTTCTCAACTCGGATAACGTCGCCTTCGCTTACCTTATACTGTTTGCCGCCTGTTGCAATAATTGCGTACATAAGGCACCTCCTAAAAAATAATCGCCAGCTATGGTGCCGCCCGAAATGGGCAGACTTCTACCTCACTGTGCGTAACACAAATCATAGTGTAACATGATTGAAGAGGCTTGTCAATCAGATTATTAACGGTTTTTGGGCCTACCATCTCCTGGATGTCCCGGTAAAGAAATCCAGAAGTCCGCAGGCAAACATCTGCTCCCTGAGAGGCTTACGGCTCTTGCTCCGGGTCAGTTCCACGAAGCCCAGGGCTGTCATATCCACCACATTGATGGAGATCCGGTCCTCCATGCACTCTTCCCTTAGAACCTCCAGCAAGAGGTCCTCATCGTCCTTATTGTCCATGTTAATGAAATCAATCAGGATAATACCGGACAGATTCCGCAGGCGAAGCTGCTTGGCGATCTCAGCAGCGGCTTCACAATTAAGCCGGTAGAAAAGGTCATTTTTCTTTCTGGGGTTCTTGACCAGGCTTCCGGAGTTCACATCAATGACGGTCATGGCTTCCGTGTGGTCGATCACCAGACTTCCTCCGGAATTAAGCCATACATGTTTCTTAAGGGCGTCCTCATAATGATAGCCGAAGCGATAGAGCTTCCAGAGAGAATACTCATCCTTGTGCAGCTTTATCTTCTTCAGGATGTCCTTGTCCCCCGACTCCTCGTAATAAGAACGGAGCTGTCTCCAGATTTTGGGGTCATCGGTAACGACCTTTTTAAGCTCTGAGGAACGGAGAGACCTGGGCAGGGTGATATAATGGCCCGGCTCCTCATAGAGCAGGGTCCGGCCTTTGGCATGCCGTCCCTTCCTCAGGATCCGCCGCCTTCGGTCTTTTAATGCCTTGAACTCCCTCATCAGCCTTTCTTTGGACACCCCCTGGGCGTTGGTTCTCAGGATGACGCCATATTCTTTGGATCGCCACTCATCCAAGAGCTTCTTCAATCGTTTTCTTTCTTTATCTCCACGGATCTTTTTGGATATGCCGTATCGGCGGTCTACCAGGGTCATCACGATGTACTTGCCCTCGAAGGTGATATTACTATCTACCACGGCCTGCTTTCCCTTCTGGGCATCCTTGGTCACCTGAACCAGGGCGATATCTCCTCCCTTAGGCTCCCGTCTTTCACCGGATGAAAGCAGGATTTTCCGATCATTGCCCGACAGGGGATAGTAGGCCTTGACACCCTTCTCAAGCTCCAGAAAGGCCCCGTGAATTCCATCGGCTACCCTCTCCACCCTGGCGGCATAGACATTACCCAGCAGGCTTCCCTGCTCCCGGGGCTCGGCATAAAGCTCCCGGGGCTGATTATCCTCAAAGTATCCGTAACAGACTGCATTTTCCCTTACAGTAATAACTACTCTGCCGTCTGCCAAAGTTTCACTCTCCTTTATTGTTTTGATTCTTCTTCAGGTATAACGGGCTCTGTCACTTCCCATCCTACAGAGTCCAAAGGCAGGAGTCGGCCCTCTCTCTCAAGATAAGTCTCCAGCCTGTGAATGGTAAAGCCGGCCGGGTCATAGTCGTAGCCCAGATAATTGCAGAAGGCTTCCATGACAGTCTGGGGTCTCAGATTCTGGCTGCTGCCGGCCACAGTCTTCAGAAAAATGGTCTCCTCCCCGCCTTCTTCCGTATGGATATCCAGAATCATGGGGGAGATATCCACGATCTTCTCCGACCGCTTGGTCTTCTTCATGACCATGATCTCCTCCTGCATGGCAAACATCTGCGTCCTCTTAAGGAAGGGCTCTGTAAAATAATGTCCCTTGCGGAAGCCGATCCGGTAGTCACAGGCGGCCGTCACCGCCATACAGTTCTTTTCCCGGTCTTCAATTCTCCGGAAGCGGGTCACGGAAATTCCCTCATTCATCACGGCATTCATCCGGTCGACCATCTCCTGTCCCCTGTAGGACCAGTCAAATGTGATGTCCGCATACTCCCCCTCACTGGTCATGCCCATCCCCAAAGGAGCGGCAAAGCTCATGATCTGGTGGGGGCTCATCCCCTGGCTGAAAGAAACCGGCAGGCCGGCCCGCATCATAGCT
>CAMOVS010000201.1 GCA_946627575.1 uncultured Lachnospiraceae bacterium | reverse complement strand
TGGAGTATTGCAAACAATGCCATAACTATGATAAGACCTGGTCCTGCCCGTCCTTTGATTTTGATCCGGTGGAGTATCTTAAGAAGTACAGGACACTGAGGGTGATTGGATGGAAAATCATTATCCCGGAAGAATACCGTCTCAGAATCTATCCGAATAAAGAACAGAACCTGATGATGGAAAATCTGCTGGCAGGGCCCAAAAGGGACCTGGACAGGGAGATGCTGAATCTGGAGAAAGAGTATCCGGGAAGCCGGGCCTTGAGCGGGGGATCCTGCCTGTATTGTAAGCCATCAGATTGTGCCAAAGTTGAAGGGAAACCCTGCAGGTTTCCGGAGAAAATGCGCTATTCCATCGAAGCTCTGGGCGGGAATGTCGGCCTGACCGTAACCCGATACCTGGGCCAGAAACTGGAATGGATCGAAGAAGGAAGGCTGCCGCGTTATTTTATGCTGGTGGCCGGATTACTGATTCCCTGAGGCAAGGGTTATCTGCTTCTATAATGAACCAAGAATCTTGTGAAGAAGGAGGAAGTTCATGAACCGGGATTCCATGAATAAACTGATGGATCTGATCGATGATCCGGAATTCAAAGATACCATGAACCGGGTAGAGGAAAACCTGGACCGGGTCAGCCGGGCCAAAGATAGAAGACAAAACCCGGATGATGAAAAGGTCCGGGTTAAAAACATCCGGTCATCTCTGAGCCCGGCCCTGAAGGAAAAGGCAGACCGGTCATCGGATGGCCTGGCCCTCATCCTGACCGGAGGAGGAGCTAAGGGAAGCTACCAGGCTGGGGCATTGAAAGCGCTGGGTGAACGAAAAGAAGACGGACTTCCTGGAATTACAGGCCTGGCAGGAACCTCTGCCGGGGCTCTCAATGCCGCCATGTACGCAGGAGGCGGGGCCGCCCTTCCTGAGCAGATGTGGAAAAGGCTGGATGAAAGCCGGATTGTGGGAAAGGACGGCTTCTTTAGTCCTTCGGAGGAAAATGATCGTTACCTGGAAGATATGATCCGTCAAAGCGGTATTCTCTCCGCCATCAATATGGAGGGCCCTCTCACCGTGGCCACAGCCTTTGACACGGACAGCGGTTACCCCAAAGACTTTATTCTCAATGATCGGACCGATGAAGAAAAGCTGCGCTGCCTTATGGCAAGTGCTGCCTTTCCCATCGCTTTCCGGGAACAAAAGATTGGCAGCAAGGCCTACATCGATGGAGGGATTCCGGTTTTTGGCAGCAACATGCCCATAGCTCCCCTCTACCACCTGGGATTCCGACGTTTTCTGGTCATCCATTGCAGCTCCATAAAGGAAGCCGCCGAATGGATTCACCTCCATAAGATGGGAGCCCGGGCCAATCAGGAGAAATACTATAATGGAGCAGCTTTTGTCCATATATTCCCTGGCAGAGATCTGGGCGGGCTCATGGACGGCACCGTCAACTTCAGCCCGTCTTTCCTCCATTCCTGCATTGATCTGGGATATGAAGACTTGAAAATGAAGATACAGGATCTGGACGTGTTAAAGGAAGAGGTTGATCATCTCGATGAAGTACATTTTGCTGATGGTAAACGTTATCGCAGCTACCTCAGCATGCTGGAAGACCACAGCAGCTGAGGCAGCACGAGGCAGATCTTCAAGGCCAATGATGCCGGGAAGGCATTGGTGATGGATCTGAAACCAGGAGGATATCCACATGGGTAAAAGGGTTGCTGTTTCTATAGACAGTGAAGAGTCCCTCCTTGATTATCTCCGGGAGAAAGGACATTTTATACCTGCCTGGTGCGGGGGAAAAGGGACCTGCGGAAAGTGCAGGGTTCGTTTTCTGGATAAGGTCCCGGAAGCGGATGACCGGGACAGAAAGGCTTTAAGCGAGCAGGAGATTCAAGAAGGATGGAGACTGGCCTGCTGTGTTTTTAAGAAAGGATCTTTCACTCTGGAGCTTGCAGACCATGGAGAGGAAGATATCATTGCGGCAGATGCCTTTGCTCCGAACGGGGAGGTGGAAGGCAAGACCTGGTTGGTTTGCCGGGATCTGCCAGATCCGGGCAAGCCTAAGGAGGGGGAAAAGGCCCCATCTTGCCTGGTTCAGGACAAGGAAAAGGCCAGCCTTGCCCTTGCTGTTGATATCGGAACCACAACCCTTGCGGCAGCCCTGATTGATGTGGGAAGGCAGACAAGCCTAGCAACGGTGACCGGAATCAACCATCAGAGGGTTTACGGGGCAGATGTCCTTTCCCGGATCGATGCCGCCAACCAGGGCAAAGGGAAAAAACTGCAGGAACTTCTTCTTGCTGATCTGGATAAGCTCTGCCGGAGACTGGGACTGGGGGAAGCGATCTGCCGGCTTACCATACCGGTCATTGTTTCCGGAAATACTACCATGCAGCATCTGCTTCAAGGGCTTTCCTGCCGGGGACTGGGAGTCTTTCCCTTTACTCCGGCAGACCTGTCCCTGCATACCTGGCTCAACATGACCATCCTTCCGGGAATCAGTGCTTTTGCCGGGGCAGATATCATGGGAGGCATAACAGCTTGCGGCATGGACCGGTCTGAAAAAATATCGATATTAATCGATCTGGGAACCAACGGAGAGATGGTGCTTGGAAACAAAGACCGTATGCTGGTCACATCTGCCGCCGCCGGTCCGGCTTTTGAAGGGGGCAATATCCACTGCGGTATGGCCGGGGTGCCGGGGGCCATCGAGTCCGTGGAAATCAGGGAAGGCCAGGCGCACATCAGAACTCTGGGCGGAGAGCCTCCGGCCGGGATATGCGGCAGCGGAGTCCTTGAAACCCTCTACGAACTCCTCAAGGAAGGTATCGTCGATGAGACCGGTCTTTTGGAGGATTCCTATTTTGATGATGGTTATCCCCTGGCCAGGGGAATTGTGTTTACAGCCGGGGATATCCGGGAGGTCCAGATGGCCAAGTCCGCCATCCGCACCGGAATAGAGATTCTGCTCGCGTCCTGGGGAACAAGTTGTGACCAGATTGATAAAGTCTATCTGGCAGGCGGCTTCGGACAGAGGATCCATCCGCATAAAGCTGTAGGCATAGGCCTCCTGCCGGCAGATCTGGAAGACCGGATCGTAGCGGTCGGCAACAGTTCGCTGGAAGGAGCAAAGATGATGGCCCTGGATCCCGGGATGAAAAAGAGATTTGACCATATTAAAGCTGTATCCGAGGAGATCAGCCTGTCCAATCATGAACTTTTCCAGGACCTGTACCTGAAGCATATGTATTTGCCCCCCGGACATCATTCTTGTATAAGATAACTATTTGTGGTATCTTTAGTCTATATGCCCTTTTGGGCACATATTTATTAATCGAGAAGTATTATCATTTCATAGTAAAGGAGATCTGACAATGTGTGGAATTGTAGGATATCTTGGAGAGGAACAGGCAGCCCCTATTCTTCTGGAGGGATTGTCAAGACTTGAATACCGTGGTTACGACTCTGCCGGGATCGCTGTGAGAGATGAGGATAAAAAAACGGAGATTGTCAAAGCGAAAGGTAGGCTGCAGATGCTTTCCGAGAAGACCGATGCCGGCTGGGCTGTTCACGGCAGCTGCGGTATAGGTCATACAAGGTGGGCGACCCATGGGGAACCATCAGAGACCAATGCCCACCCTCACTCCTCCAATGACGGCAGTGTTATTCTGGTTCATAACGGAATCATCGAGAATTATCAGGATCTTAGGGAACGCCTGATTCACAAAGGATATACATTCTATTCGGAGA
>CAMOVS010000200.1 GCA_946627575.1 uncultured Lachnospiraceae bacterium | reverse complement strand
GTATGGTTGTCCCTCTCGATAAGATCCCACTTGTTGACGGCGATAATGACCCCTTTTCCCCTTTCGTGGGCTATCCCGGCGATCTTAGCATCCTGCTCTGTAACTCCTTCGGAAGCATCGATCAGGAGAACCGCCACATCACAGCGGTCGACGGCAGAAACCGTGCGGATTACGGAGAACCTTTCCAGCTCTTCTTTGACCTTGCTCTTTCTGCGAAGTCCGGCTGTATCGATAAATACATATTCCTTCCCATTGCGGACCACGGTGGTGTCTATGGCATCCCGGGTGGTGCCGGCGATGGGGGATACGATTACACGCTCTTCACCAAGAAGTTTATTGATGATGGATGACTTGCCAACATTGGGCTTGCCGATGACCGCAATTCTAGGCCGGTCATCATCCTCCTCCTGGAGGTCCTCCGGCCGGAATTGGGACACGACCTCATCCAACATATCTCCAATCCCCAGACGGCCTGCCGCAGAGATGGGTATGGGATCACCCAGACCCAGATTATAGAACTCATATACATCCGGCATAAACTTCTCAAAACTGTCGACTTTATTGACGATCAGGAGGACCGGCTTCCCGGATCTCCTAAGCATATCTGCCACCTTAAAGTCGGCATCCACGAGTCCCTGCCTTACGTCTGTCAAAAAGAGAATGACCGAAGCTGTCATAATGGCTGTCTCAGCCTGCTCCCGCATGCGTGAAAGAATCAGGTCATCGCTCTCGGGTTCTATACCGCCGGTGTCTACCAGAGTGAACTGGTAATTAAGCCAGGTTACATCTGCGTATATTCGGTCCCTGGTTACGCCGGGCGTATCCTCCACGATGGAGATCCGGCTTCCCGCCAGGGCGTTAAACAAGGTGGATTTGCCTACATTGGGGCGGCCTACTACGGCTACCACTGGTTTACTCATGCTATCCTCCATTATTGGCTCTTTGGCTCATAATTCCCAGTCCTTCTTGCTATATCCTCCGATCCGTCAAAGTCCTCTTCGAACAATTCTTTCGAAAAAACACCAGGGATATGTGCAGAGCCGAGAATTCTTGCAACAAAAAATCTTCCCTCTGATTGTATAATATTCACGGGCACTTGTAAAGAATCGGCAATCTGTCCGATGGTGATATCATCCAGAAGAACATCCTCCCCCGCCCTTAGAAGATTCTCCGGCAGAAGCAGTGCCTCACCTAGATCCTCCCCCTTAAGCTGGGAAATGATGTCCTGACCGGTCAGGAGACCGGTCACTGTAATTCTCTCCCCAAAGAAATCATTTCGGATAGGATAGACCTGGACACGAACCCAGGAAAAGCGGGATTCCAGCTCATCAGCCAGCATTCGTATGGTAGGGTAAGCCAGCTGGCCCGTGGCAATGGATACCCTGCGGGTGACCTGGTCCGTTTTCTCTTCTCCAACCACTGATTCCTCAAAAAGATGTCCGGATAAGCATGCCCGCACCTCATCGATAAGAAGCCTCATCATACCCACACCATTTTCAAGCTGGCCGTATCCCTCATAATAATCTTCCTGAGGAAAATCTTCTCCGGCCAGTATAAACCATTCATCGCTGGCATGGACAAAAGCCGTACCGGTACTTTCACGGAAGCGGTCCTGCCATCCCCGGATCTGGGTAAGAACCCTGACCGCATCTTCCTGCTCAAAAGGCTCCAGTCTGGCTAGATGATCCCTGTAACGGGTCAGGCCCACCGGAACCACGGACAGGCTTTCCATGAAGGGGAGAAATCCAGAAAGATCCTCTATGGTACGGTCCAGTTCCGGACCGTCATTAATCCCCTTGCACAACACGATCTGACTGTTCATGGTTATTCCTGCTTCATAGAACAAGCGGATCTTGTCCAGGATGTCTCCTGCAAAGCGATTATGGAGCATCCGGCATCTCAGGTCCGGATTGCTGGTGTGAACCGATATGTTGATTGGGGACAGACGGTAACGGATCAGGCGATGAATATCTTCCAAACTCATATTGGTCAGGGTAATGTAATTGCCCTGAAGAAAAGAAAGTCTGGAATCATCATCTTTAAAATAAAGTGTCTCCCTCATGCCCGGGGGAAGCTGGTCGATAAAGCAGAAAATGCATCGGTTGCTGCAGGAATGGTATTCGTCCATCAAAGAGGACCCAAATACGATCCCCAGATCTTCATCCTCCTCCTTCTCGATCTCCAGAAGGCAGGACTGGCCGTCCCGGGTCAGAATTTCCATCTCCACATAATCTGCTTCTATATGATAATGATAATCGAATATATCCTTAATTGGTTCCCCGTTAAGAGCTACCAGAGCATCACCGGGCTCCAGGCCCATTTCCGAGGCAATGCTGTCCGGCATGACGTCCGTAATCGGGTGAATATGATCTCTCACGTTATTCTCTCACTCTATGTTCAAGACTCGCTCATGAGTCCCGGCGCTGGATTCGGATGCCTCCGCTGCAAACACAGCTCCCATGACCCCGATATCACTCTATAAAAATATCACTCTATAAATTCAAAAGCATTCTTAATCCAATGGCAAAGATATCCTCCGTCCTGAGGGGTAACCTCCACCACATCCATCCTGACCGGCATATTCTCCGGTATATGATGAACCATCCTGTAATAATTAAAGGTACGGCAGATCCGCACCTGCTTACGGTAATCCACTGATTCAGCCGGATAACCGGCACCTTCATATCTTCTGGTCTTTACCTCAACGGCAATAAGATACTCTCCATCCCGGCCCAGCAGGTCAATCTCCCCGAAACGGCTGCGAAAATTGGCTTTTAAAATGACCACACCCCGGCTGCGGAGAAAGGATGCCGCAGCGATCTCCCCCCTGCGGCCGGCAGCTTTCCGGCTATCCACGTCCATTCCTCCCTAATCATCCGAAACTGTGCCTACAATTCCGCCTATGAAAGACCTCCTGTGTATGGGACAGGGGCCAAGTTTCTTTAACGCTTCCATATGCTCTTTGGAACCATATCCTTTATTGGAAGCAAAAGCATATCCCGGAAACAGGCGGTCGTACTCCACCATCATCCGGTCCCGATAAACCTTGGCCATGATACTGGCCGCACCGATAGAAATGCTTTTGGCATCTCCCTTTATGATAGGCACCTGGGGAATGGTTGTTCCTGGTATCGTTACAGCGTCATTGAGGAGAATGCCGGGCTTTATCGAAAGGGAAGATATCGCATCCCTCATAGCCTCATAGGTGGCATTTAAGATATTGATCTCATCAATCCGAGCCGGAGATACGACTCCGAAACCAACTGCCAGAGCCTTTTCCCGAATCTCCTCGTAGAGTTCCTCCCGCTTTGCCGGAGACAGCTTCTTGGAATCATTGATATAAAGAATTCTGCAATCTTTAGGAAGGATCACCGCTCCGGCCACCACTGGTCCTGCCAGGGGACCGCGTCCCACCTCATCAATACCGCATATATAGTCATAATCGCCGTATTTCTTTTCATAAAAGCAGAGGGACTCAATCCGGCTGATCTCCGTCTCCAGCCTCTCTAAGCGCTTCCGGGCGGATTCCACCAATTTTCTGACCCCCTTTCGGGAATCTTCCTGATATGTATCTATCAGTCTTTGAAGATCTTCGTCCTCAGCTTTCCGGAAATCCAGGGATATTTCATTAACACTTTTCATAGATCTATATTACTCCCTGCTGCATAGCCCGGGTTCAATCGGAATCGTCTTGATGATTCGGCCTAAGGCCTGCAGTCATTCCCGCTTAATCGACAGAACCGAACTTGTTCAGAGGCCAGAT
>CAMOVS010000199.1 GCA_946627575.1 uncultured Lachnospiraceae bacterium | reverse complement strand
TCCAGAAACTGAGGCACATCCACACAATCCTCCAGATATTCCTCCATGAGAACATCAGATTCATACTTTTCGATAAGAAAATCTCTTTCTTCCGCCAGATCTTCTTCCCGGATTCTTTCCTTTTCTTCCATCATATTTCACCCTACCCTCTTCTATGGATTCTCTTATATATGTATATGCTTCACCAGCCTTCGGCTGTTTCCGCCAAAATGAGCCCCTTCCCTACTTAGCCGTTTTCTCCGCTTCCTCCCGCATAGCGTCAAAGATAAAATAAACAGATACCGCTCCGGGATCCGGATGGCCTAAAGCCCTTTTGCCCAGAGTCTTGGAATGACCATGCCTGGCGATCATGTTCCGGGTCGCTTCCGCTCCTGCTTTGGCCGCCTCAGCTGCTATTCTAAAGAGTCCGGGCAGGTCCGGCTTCTCCAAGCCTGCATCTTCCTTATCGTCTTTTCCTATACCAATTCCATTTCCTGCCATGGCTTCTTCCATCTTTTCTACCGCCGGCGCCAAAGCGTCCACCATGGTTTTGTTTCCGGGCACTGCCTTCCCCCTCTTTTGCACTTCTGTCAGACCCTGCCTCATCATTTTGACAAACAAGTCTGTTGTCAGACTGGCTGCAGTTTCCATCCCTTCTGCAGCACCGGCAAACATAGTGCCAAATATCACACCGGAAGATCCCCCCATGGTGGAGATCATGGTTCTTCCCAGGGTTTTGAAGATCCGACAGATATCCTGGCAGTTTTCCATCTCAAGAAGCTTTGTCCGGGCTGCTCCCATCCCCCGGCTCATCCCGATTCCATGATCGGCATCCCCGATGGGGCTGTCCAGCCGGGTCAGGCAGGGCTTCTCCCTGATGATCCGGTCGCATACGGCAATCATCATTCTTCTGCATTCCTCCGGGGTCATGGAAGAAGGATCTTGGGAAAAAGGATCTTTTTTAGCCCGGCCGGATGTAATGAACACATATCTCTGCAGCCGCTCCATGGCCTCTTCCACCAGGGAGCGGGGCAGGGCCAGATTCATACGAATCCCCCAGGGGTCATGGAATGGGGCTCCCTGCTGCCAGGCTACGCCCACATCCCAGCCTTTCTGAATCAGCTGGTCGATGGTCAGCCCCTGCTGCCGGCAATATTCCTCACAATGGAGAAAGAGCATGTAGGTGCCTTCCGGTTTCGACAGCTCAATTCCGGGAAAATGACGGCATATGACATCATAAGCATAATTGACATTCTCAGAAAGAACCTGACAGAGCTGGTCTACCCATTCATGTCCTTCTTCCTTGTAGGCACCAATCAAAGCGTGCATGGAAAGAAGGTTCATGCCATTATAATGAGTCAGGGATGACTGACGGCGGATCCGGTCCCTCAGATATGCGTCGTAGATAATATGATAGCTCCCGATTAGTCCGGCCAGATTAAAGGTTTTGCTGGGAGCATAGACCGCTATGGTCCGGTCCCTGGCATCCCTGCTGACACTCTGGGTCGGGATGTGACGGTGTCCGTTCAGAAGAATATCGGACCAGATCTCATCCGATATAACGATGCACTGGTTCTCCCGGAAGACCTCCATAGCCTTCTCGATCTCTTCTTTCTCCCATACCCTGCCGCAGGGATTATGGGGGCTGCAGAATACAGCCAGATGGATATGGTTCCTCTTGATTCTTGCATCCATATCATCATAGTCCATTCTCCAGACGCCCTGCCCGTCCTTTAGCAGAGGACTTAGTTCCGCCATCCGGCCCGTATCCTCCAGCACATGGCTGAAACCTATGTAGGTAGGACTATGAAGAAGGATCTTATCTCCCGGGCTGGTGAAGGCCTGAACCGCAGAACTCACACATCCCAGAACGCCATTCTCATAGCCGATATCTCTTGGTGTAAGGCCCACCACGCCATTCCGCCTCTTCTGCCAGTCCATAATAGAATCATAGTATTGGTCAGTGGGAATAAAATACCCAAATGCCGGATGGCTGATCCTTTCCCGGATCGCTTCGGGTATGGTGGGAACGGTAGGGAAATTCATATCCGCAACCCACATGGGGATGGGCGTAAAACCTTCTTTAGGCGCCGTGGGTGCCTGAGCCCAGGATACATCCGCCCCTATGGAATCAACCGCCAGGGCATCCCTGCCCCTCCGGTCCATTATACTTGTAAAATCATAGATCATATCTGTCCACCTCTGTCATTGCTGCTTCCTCCATCTTTTGCCGGCCGGGCGCGGGCAGCTGGGCAACCAGGATGGCGGCAAACATGATCAGGCAGCCCACACATTCTCTTCCCGTCATGCTCTCATGAAGGATGATGAAGCCGAATACAAGCGAAAAGACGGATTCAAGGCTCATAATCAGGGAAGCAATGGCGGGGTTCAGGTCTCTTTGCCCGATGATCTGCAGGGTGTAACCGATGCCCGTAGAGAAAAGACCTGCATAAAGAATCGGCCCTGCTGCCGCTTTCATATCTGCCAGCCGGGGGGTCTCCGTCATTACCATAAGAACCCCGGCAAAAATAGATTCAAAAAAGAACTCCAGCATGGAAAGCCGGATCCCGTCCACCTTAGGAGAATAATAGTCTACGGAAAGAATCTGAACCGAAAAAAGGAAAGCGCATACTACCATGAGTATATCCCCCTGTCCTATGGATAAAGATTCCCTGATACAGAGGAAATACAGGCCGATAATACCCATAACCATAGCGATCCAGACCCTGATGCCGTTCTTCTTCCCAAGAAAAATACCTATGATCGGGACGATCATAATATAGAGGGCTGTGATAAAGCCTGCCTTCCCGGCCGTAGTATACTGGATGCCAACCTGCTGAAAGATGCTGGCTGCAAAAAGGAAGAAGCCGCATATCAGGCCTCCCCGGATCAAAAGCGGGTTGCGCAGGCTTCTTTTCCAGGCTCCCTCCCGGATGGCCGGATCCTGATCATTACTCAGACCCTGATTCTCCTCTTCCTTTTTCTTCTGGATCCTGCCGGTAACCAAAGCCACAGGCACCAGAGCCAGGGTTCCGATCACGGACCTGGCAAATAAAAAGGTTGCCGGACCTACATAATCCATGCCCATGCTCTGGGCCACAAAGGCTGCCCCCCAGATCATGGAAGTAATCATTAACAAGCCGCTGTTACGTATTTGATTGTTTTTTTTCATGTCTGACTCATCCCGGGAAGATTCGGTGACTATCCCGCTCTTCCTGCTCTTTCTATGCATTTTATTTCCTATCATTGTACATGAGTATTTATGAAAGATCAAACAGGAAAAAGACCAGGCTGCCTGTTAAGACAGTCTGGTCCCTTATCATTCTTAGTATATTCTGTTAGTCTGTATACTCTCAGATTCAGAAGCCGTCACAGGTCTCTCACGGCAAACAGCTCCTGCCTGACAGGTATAAAGCGCGCGATTCGATCGATTAGATCTCGCGGGTCCAGAGGGAAGCCATAGCCGGGCCGCCGCCTACACAAAGGGAAGCACAGCCGATCTTGGCATCCTGGCGCTTCATCTCGTAAAGCATGGTTACGATGATACGAAGAGCGGAGCATCCTACCGGATGACCCAGGGAGATACCGGATCCGTTCAGGTTGGTCTTGTTGCGGTCTACGATGTAGCCATAGTCCTCTTTCAGCTTGCGCTCTACGCCGATGAACTGAGCTGCGAATGCTTCGTTAACTTCCCAGTAATCTACGTCTTCAAACTTCACGCCTGCTGCGTCAAGGCACTTGGGAATAGCAACGGCCGGTCCAAGGCCCATAACCTCAGCCTCAACGCCCT
>CAMOVS010000198.1 GCA_946627575.1 uncultured Lachnospiraceae bacterium | reverse complement strand
TCTGGCATTAATAATCGCCTGTGATCGGAAGCAAATGATGAGAATTCACCTATGCTGCTTCTGATTCCAGGCGATAAATCTAATTAAACCAGTTTCATAATATAATCTGCGATTCTCTCCGAAGATTTGCCATCCTGATTGTCGAAGTTATCCCTGCAGAAGGGGGCTACCTTGTCCTGCTCGAAGTCCCCGTCCAGGATGGAGCCAACAAGCTCTTCCTGGGTACGGACTATCTTGCCCGGTACAAAGCTGGTGAAGCCTGGATAGAAGTCCCTTGTAGCCAGGTAGGCTTCCTGGTCGTAGGCGTAGAAAAGCATAGGTATATCCAGGATGGAAGCCTCGTAGATGACCGATGAATAGTCGGTGATCAGGACGTCGGTGATAAAGAGCAGGTCATTGATCTCGGATTCGGCCGAGAAGTCGAAGATCCGTCCCTTGTTCTGATCTTTGATCTTGTACTTAAGATTGACGAAGGGATGGTGCTTGATCAGAAGCACATAGTCCTCGGGCAATCCCTCGATAAAGGCATCAGGTACGAAAGCATTTTTCTCATAGTAGGCAGATTGCTTGCCGTTGCCCCGGAATGTGGGGGCAAAGAGGATGACCTTTTTGCCCTTTAACATGGGATAGGTCTCATATAATTTGTCTCTCATAATCTGGCGGTTGGCCTTGTCAAAGAAGACGTCGGTCCTGGGGATTCCGTAGGGATATACTTTGCTTTCCCTTACTCCGAAGCCTTCGGAATAGTTCTTGCAGATGCTTGTCGAGGATACGAAGACCCCGTCATAGATTCTGTGGGCTTCATCCATCTGGTTGGGGGCTCCCTTCTTTCCTAGCCGGGAGAAGCCAAAGGTCTTGAAAGATCCGCAGGCATGCCAAAGCTGGAGGACTTTGGTCTTTCTTGACAGCATCATGGTAGCCAGGATAGGGATGAAGTCATCCACCAGGATCACCTTGGACCGGGCCGCCTTGATGGCAAAGCTGATCTGGGCCCCGATCCCGCACTCGATGGGTTCACGGTCTCTTAACCAGAAACGGATCGGTACTTTCTGCCCTTTTAATTTGTCGTAGACAAACTGGAAGTTGCCTGTCAGATCGGTTCTTCGGTTGGACACGATCAGAATGCCGCTCTTTCTAACAAAGATGGAGGAAGCCAGATGGTAGGTCAGCTTGATCACATCCTCGTAGAAGCCCACAACTCCCTTGTTAAGACCGCAGAAGCGGAAGAAACGCCGTCCCACATAGCGAACCAGCCGGGTGGACGCTTTCTTCCCTTCGATCATTCTTTCGATATCATAGCCGGGAAGATAGGCAAGCAGTCCTGTCAGAAGGAAAAGGGGCATAGATATGATACCTAACATCAGATTGATTATCCGCAGAATAAATATCATGAAAATATGGGGGAATATATAATCCTTCTTATAGATGTTGCTGTAAGGACCGCAATTGATCCTGACGGCAGCCTCGGATTCCCTCTCCACCATCTTAAACTTCTGGGTCAGGTCAAGAGGTATCCCCCTGTAATTCTTGTTCTGGTAGGCTACTTCCACCTCCAGAGTAAAATGATCCCAGGCACTATCCCAGAAGAGCTTCTCGATATTGTAAGCATAACTCCCGAAAACGATCGCTCCTCCGTCCTCTTCCTGCTTAATAATAGGATTAGGCAGCGGAATCCTTCTCTCATCCTCCTGGTTTTTATAGATCAGGATGACTCTAAGAGAATGATCCAGAGGATCATAATCCTCCACACTCACCATCAGGGACAGGTTAAGCATCCCTTCCAGTATGAATAATTCTTCTATCGTTGCTTTCAAAAAATAAACCTCCGTCTGCTAAGTCTTTCAAAGGCAACAGGGGCGAGTTTGTTTCTGCCCCTGTCCCCTTAGTGTCTTATTTCTTTAACATATCCAGCAATCTCTTTCCGCTCTTTCCATCGCATTCGGAGAAATAGGTCTGTCTGAAACGATCCTTGGCTGCCGGATCATATTCATCGATGTGCCGGACCGCATCGATCAGGTCTCTTGTATCGTAGAGGGCCTTGCCGATCTTTACTTCCTCATAGGGCAGGGAGACGTCCTTTGTATTCTCATAGTTTTCCTGATCTTCACAGCTGGCGAATACCGGTATGTCTAAGAGAACAGATTCGAAGTATTCATTCGTGTAGTCTCCGATGATGATGTCAGAGCAGCACATGATATCCCGCAGATTCATATCATCAGTCAATTCTCTGGCGAAGTCCTGCAGGTGAGCCGGTATCGTGTAGCTCTCCTGTATGGAAGTTCTGGTGCAGTGGATGATGAAGACATATTGGTCTCCCAGAGCCTCTTTTAATCTCTCGACATTAAAGAGAGTCAGGATAAAAGCCTTGTTGGCCCTCTTCCGGCACAGGGGCATGAAGAGAATGACTTTTTTGCCGTCTGCTTCCGGGAAAAGCTCATAAAGCTGCTTCCTCCGGGCTTCTTTATAGGCCTCATCAAAATAGATGTCTGTGACCGGTGACCCGATTGCCTTGACGGCTCCGGCATTCCTTCGATGGATACAGCGGCGAATCCTTTCTGCGGATTCCCGGGATCCGGCCGGGAAGACGTCAATCCGGTAGTCTCTGAGAATCTCTTCCTTCTTCATGATCTCCTGTCTGGCAAGAGCCGCACTCCGGGTCAGGCCGGAGTTATTGTATTGGAAGGCGTCATACCAAAGCTGGACCACCTTGGTTTCCGGCCTTAAGGTCAGGTTGGAGATGATGCCGGCGTTGTAGCTTAGCAGGATGAACTCCGCTGTTGCTATATCAAACAGCATCTCCTTGGTGATCTTTGACTTGTCCGTATAATAGACAAGGTGGTCATCTCCCTCTTCCGAAAGGGGGCCGCTGCCACTGAGATTCTTTAAGAAACTGTAGACTCTGCCATAGTCCTTCTTATCCTCTTTCTGGAATACCAGAACCTTGCCCTTGACGATCTCCTCCTTGCGGAACTTTTTGTAGCGGTCATTCTGGGCGATCCGGTCACTCAGCTTGGAATTGATATTGCCCAGGGCCTTTTCCGCCTGCATATCCAGATTCTTCTGCAGACGTTCTTCCCTATCAAGCTTCTTCTTCTCTTCCGGGAATACTTCTGTTACATACAGGTACTTCAGCCGTATATCCGGGTCGGAACGAATCGCGGACATCTCCTTGGAACGAGTGAACTTGCTAAACTTCTCGCCATCCTTTATGGCATCCAGCATCTCACTGGTGAATTTGGGAGCAAATTCCTTCTTCTCGCTGTAAGTGCCAACTGCATCAATAAGGGGTCCCAGATTTTCAGCGATAAGAATATCATCAGGATTATCTTTAAAATACTCCATGCCAAAATGGAAGTAGTCGTCAAAAACATGCTGACTGTCGTTGAATTCTATGGCACTGATTTCTTCAACGAATTTGATGAGATTTCTTTCCATGGATTCAAACAGAAGCAAGTCACAGGGAATCTTTTCGATAACCGGGCAGACTTTTCCGTCTTTCCACTCATATTCCTCGATACTTTTATAGGGAATATTGGCAAATAAGGATTCCACATAGGTCATGGAATACATGTTTTCCGTATAATTGTATCGAATATTTCCTCCTTCCGTGCCATTAATTGAACGGGCATAATAGTAGGGAAGATCCCTTTCAGATCCGATCGTAGCATCAATCAATCTTTTATGGCATTCCTGAGTATAGCCTCTGCCCCAATATTCAACAAAAGCGTAAGGTTCATCAAAATCCATTTCCTGATTGAAATAATCAATGATAATCTGTCGATTATC
>CAMOVS010000197.1 GCA_946627575.1 uncultured Lachnospiraceae bacterium | reverse complement strand
TGGACAAGACCCTCCATCAGGTAGGTGCTTTCAAGGAAGGCGGACCTAAAGTTCTCCTGATTTGTCCCCCGCCCCTGGGTCCGGTTGAGAATGGATGCTTCAAGTACATGTTCTCCAAAGGAGTAGAGAAGTCCAAGATGATGCCCAGGTTCTTTGAGACTGTTGCAAAGAACTTTGGCGTCAATTATCTTGACGCTGGTACTATCATCCACAGCAGCGAGGAGGACGGACTCCACCTTCAGGCTGACCAGCATGAAATCCTGGGTAAGGAAGTTGCTAAGATCGTGAAGGAGATCCTGGGCTAAAGGAATTGCTTCTTAAAAGAATTGTTATATAGAAAATGATTTAGATTTCTGGTCTGAATCTCTAATCGAATAAGAGATCCCCTTTTGGGCAGACAGGAGAGTTGTTTCCTGGTCTGTCTGAAAGGGGATTATTCTGTAATTATCTTACGGGGCCTGCAGCAGGCCTGCTTTTCTCATCAACATGCCCAGATAGGAAATACGGGTTGTTTCGGTCATATCACTTCCGATACCTTTCAGGATCTGTTCGATCCGATCCAGGGCTTCTTCCCGTTGACTTTCATCCTTCACGATCACCTCAAGCTCCAGAAAGGATCCCAGATCTTCTACCTGATCGACACAGGCAGTCAGATTATCTCCATGGTAAAGCTGGCGGAGCTTGTTGACATGGAACATGGATTGATAGCCCAGGGCCTTCAATATCCTGACGGCAGTATCTCCATCGGCCAACTCCGTTTCCAGCTCTTCTCTGGTCATGGAAACATTATCGACTTTCCTGCCTTTATAGGTTAAATAAATACGAGAGGTTCTTTTGCTCAGGTTTTCACTGGTTCTGACTCGCAAAGCCTCATCCGATTGGATAAAATCATGGAAATCACTGTTAAAATAGATATCGGATTCCCTGATCAGGTCTCCCGCTTTAAATCCTAGTCCGATCAGAGCTTTTTCCGTGAGAGAGCGCCGGTAGAGAGGCAGCTTCACTTCCACTTCGATCATATGGTCCGTCCTTCCTTAAACTTACATTTTTCTTAAGATTGCACATATATTTTCAGATACTGACATCATACAAGAAACAAAGGAAAATGTCTATGGACAATCGATTGTCAGAATTGAGAAGATAATCCTAAAAAAGAAAAGCATTTTAACCTGTATCAGGACGAAAAGGCTGGAAGAAAGCCTCATTGGACCTCCATCTTCATAAGTTGACCAGATGAAGAAAGAAAGGTATACTGTATAAGTCCGGTGCCTCACGGCCATTGGTCCGCTTGCATCCTGGACCGAGAGGATTTGTGCTGCACGGTCATCGGACTTATTCCGTATTAACTAACATTTTTATAGAGGAGATTGATTATGCAGATGATATCGATTGAGAATGAATTGAAGAATAATGCATATCCGGGAAGAGGAATCATCGTGGGCCGGACTCCGGACGGCAGCAAGGCGGCCATCGGTTATTTTATCATGGGACGCAGCGCCAACAGCCGCAATCGTGTTTTTGTAGAAGATGGTGAAGGGATCCGGACTCAGGCTTACGACGAGTCTAAGATGGAAGATCCCAGTCTGATTATCTATGCGCCGGTTCGTGTTCTTGGCAATAAGACCATCGTGACCAACGGAGACCAGACCGATACCATCTATGAAGGCCTTGACAAGCAGATGACCTTTGAGCAATCTTTAAGGAGCCGGGAGTTCGAGCCGGACGCACCGAATTATACACCAAGGATCTCTGCGGTTCTTCATATCGAGAAGGGGGTCTATAATTACGCTATTTCTATCCTCAAGACCGATGGAGGAAGGCCGGAGAGCTGCAATCGCTTTACTTATGCTTACAATAATCCTGCAGCCGGCGAAGGAAGTTTTATATCCACCTATCTCCATGACGGCAATCCCCTGCCCAGTTTTGAAGGAGAGCCCAAAAGGATCGCCATCCCGGACAGCATGGATGAATTTGCCGATATGCTTTGGACCAGCCTTAATGAAGATAATAAGGTTTCCTTGTTTGTCCGTTATATCGATCTTGCAACAGGAGAATATGAATCGAAGATAATCAATAAATACCAATAGGATCTGAAAATCGTTTTCCTTACAGGCATAGATAGAGAGGAGTAAGTGGATTATTATGAAAGAACTGGAATTAAAATACGGATGTAACCCTAACCAGAAGCCTTCCCGAATCTATATGGAGGATGGCGATCTGCCCATTACGGTTCTGAACGGAAAACCCGGTTATATTAACTTTCTGGATGCTTTTAACGGCTGGCAGCTGGTCAGTGAATTAAAGAAGGCCACCGGCCTTCCGGCAGCTACTTCCTTTAAGCATGTATCCCCGGCCGGCGCGGCAGTGGGTCTGCCCCTTTCCGATACTTTAGCGAAGATCTACTGGGTGGATGATCTGGGAGACCTTTCTCCCCTGGCCTGTGCCTACGCCAGGGCAAGAGGTGCTGACCGCATGTCTTCCTATGGTGATTTCATCGCCCTGTCGGATGTCTGCGATGTACCTACCGCCAATATGATCAAGCGGGAGGTTTCCGATGGCGTGATCGCTCCCGGATATGAGCCGGAAGCCCTGGAGATCCTCAAGGCCAAGAAAAAAGGCAATTATAATGTGATCCAGATTGATCCTGATTATGTACCCCGGCAGCTGGAGCGCAAGGAGGTCTTCGGAATCACCTTCGAGCAGGGCAGAAACGAACTCAATATCGACGAGCATTTCTTTGATAATATCGTAACGGCCAATAAAGACCTGACAGACCAGGCAAAGATTGATCTGGCCATCTCCATGATTACCCTCAAGTATACCCAGTCCAACTCGGTATGCTATGTCAAGGACGGCCAGGCCATCGGCATCGGAGCCGGGCAGCAGTCCAGAATTCACTGCACCAGGCTTGCAGGACAAAAGGCCGATAACTGGTGGCTCCGCCAGTCTCCTCAGGTGATGAACCTTCCCTTTAAGGAGGAGATCCGAAGGGCAGAGAGAGACAATGCCATTGATGTGTATATGGGTGATGAGTACATGGATGTCCTTGCTGACGGCCAGTGGGAGAAGACCTTTACCGAGAAGCCGGCTGTCTTTACCAGAGAAGAAAAGAGGGCATGGCTGGATAAGCTTGAGGGAGTAGCGCTGGGTTCGGACGCTTTCTTCCCCTTTGGTGACAATATCGAAAGAGCCCATAAGAGCGGAGTTGCCTACGTGGCTCAGCCTGGCGGCTCGATCCGGGATGATAATGTAATCGAAACCTGTGATAAGTACGGCATGGTGATGGCCTTTACCGGTATCCGTCTCGTCCACCATTAAAAAGAATACGCAATTCATTCGGATAGATGGATGGCGGGCTTTTAAACAGTAACTGATTTAAGGCAAAATTATTGAAATATGGTCAATAAAGAGACAGGGAACCAAAAACCGGACCCTGTCTCTTTGAGGATATAACGATGACAAAAAAGGAGAATAATCCGGTTTGGGCTGGTCTGTTTACCAGAACCATACTGCAAAGAGGCAAAGATTATTATCAAAAGGGCAAGGCGAAAAAGATCGTTGGCACCAAAGAAGGATACTCGATCACAGTCAGGGGGAGCCGGAATTATAAAGTAGAGGTCTATACGGATGAGCACGGCTGGTATGAAGGAGTTTCCTGCACCTGTCCTTATGCCCAGGAGGGAAACTATTGTAAGCACATGGCTGCGGCATTTTATCTGATGGATGCTCAGTTTGTAGATTTCTCGGAAATGATGGGGAAGTGCTGGAAGAAGATCCGGATAATGAAGCCTTTGCTTTGAAT
>CAMOVS010000196.1 GCA_946627575.1 uncultured Lachnospiraceae bacterium | reverse complement strand
TAAAGATTTATTTTCCTCCAGAAGCAAAGGGGAGCTGCCCTTTGTTCTATCTGCCCTTCCTTATTTGAAGGAGGGGGGATCTATGGTTCTTGTTTTCCCCAGCGCTCTTCTTTACCGGGAAGGTAAGGAGAGTCAGATCAGAAGGTACCTGATTGAGGAATTGAATTGTCTGGATGCTGTGGTGCTTCTGCCAGATTCTTTATTTGTATCTGCCGGTCAGCAGGAAGTTCTGCTCTCGATCAAACCCGGACGGAAAGAAAAGGATGTTCTTTTTTTCGACTGCAGTGACCTTGCGACCTTTGGCCGGGAAGAACTGGACCGGCTGAGAGAAGGGCTGAAGTCCAGAAAAGGACAGACGGGATACTGTGCAGCAGCCCGGCCTGAAGACCTGAAAGCCAACGATTATAATCTCAACCTGCCCCGGTATATATCAAAAACCGAAGAGGAACTCCTTTTTGATCTGGATGCCAAAAAGGCAAGGATTGAGGAGATTGATAAAGAGTTGAAGGACATAGAGGAAAAAATAGCCATGTACAGAAGGGCTCTTGAGCTATAGATCATGGTATCAGCTATAGATTATGATAGATATAGATCATGACATCATAAGAAGGGACTTAATATAAGAAAGGACTTATTATGGCTGCAAAAGCGACAAATACCGCCCTGAAGGATCTGAATACAGAAGGGTCCGCAAGGGCCGGCAGAAGTGGGGGAAGAAAGAAAAAAACTGCTTCTGCCGCAGGAAATCACAAGGATTTTGCCAGAAATAGTTTCGTTAGAGAGAATTCCGCGAATAAGCGTTCCAGGAGGATGGAGACCATGGGAAGCAGGGGATCTTCAGGAAAAACTAAGAAAAAGAAAGAGACTCGAAATAATACCGTATCGGGTCAGGACCAGACTGCCAGGAGAGGGGCAGGCATACCCATGGGGAATGAGATTACCCTTGTCGTCTCCGCAGGATTCACCATTCTGATGATGCTCAGTAATTTTGGTTTGTGCGGCTGGGTCGGCAGAGTCTTATCCTATCTGTTCTTTGGCATTTTTGGCTTTTCCCAGTATATTATGCCGGCAGTTTTGTTTGTGATTGTTCTTCTTCTGCTGGCTAATGATTATAGCGGCCTTGCTATCCGCAAGTCCGCAGCCATGTTTGGCCTGATGCTGATTCTTTCCGGCTTTTCCCAGCTGATTGCTGCCCCGGAGGGATACGTGATGGACGAGATCTTTGGAGATTCTGCGGCCAACCACTTTTTAGGCGGTGTGATCGCCGGAGGAATCACGGAGTTCCTGCGCAGCGGTCTGGGCATAGCAGGGGCGGTGATCATTCTTTCCTGTCTTCTGATTCTCAGCCTGGTGGTACTGACGCAGAAATCCGCTATCACATTTTTCAGACAGCTCTTCAGCAGACTGCTCGTCTTCAGGGCTAACCAGAAAGAAAGGGCCAGAATCCGAAAAGACCGCCGCCAGGAAGAAAAAGAGCGCATGGAATACGAGGAGGAGCTCCCTGTCTTTGAAGAAGAAGATTGGAGCTTTCCGGATGAGGTGGTTGATACACCGGATGACCTTAGGGCCCAAAAGGTGGAGGATAAGGTTCGTGCCCTTGAGGATGAGATCCAGGAGAGCCGCAGAAAAGGAAGGAAGAAAAGAACAGGTAAGAAGGGGCCGGATGTGCATGTGCCTGTCTTTGTATCCTCCGATAAGGTTCATGCCGGGGATTCACTCCGCGAATTACATCCGGAGGCCGTACCATTTGCTGATGACGAAGGAAAAACAGATCCATTTGAAGGAGACCTGGATTACAGTGCTTTCCGGCTTGACCAGGACTCTTATCCTGAACTGACGGAAGAAGTAATGAAGGCGCTTAAGCGCGAGAAGATTTCAGCGGACAGGGAAAAGACTGCCGGTCCGGCTTCGAGCCTGGGATCTTCCCTGGAAGAGATAAGGATTCACCATGGAAATGATGATGAGCCGGTCGGAGAAGAGGATGGCGGTTCAGAAGAATATGCAGGCACTTCGGAATCCTCTGATCTTGCCGGAAAGGGAATGATCGAGATTGAAACAAAGGAAGAAGAGGACTTCCCCTGGGATGACGGGAAGACGGATGAATGGATTGAAGGCCGCGCCGAAGAAAAAACACAGACATCCGGAAGAGATGATTCCTTCCACTTTGTAGAGGAAGCACCTGAGGATGAGGATATGGACCCTCGGGAAGCAATGAAGATGAGCAGAACTCCGGTTTCCTCCAAAGAGAAAAAAGCCGGAAGGGCAGGAGCATCTGCTGCATCCGCCAGGAAATCTGCTCCTGCCAATAGAGCCTCTGCTTCTTCAGTGTCTTCCGCCTCTGAGGCTGGGGGGAAAGAAAGCGGTAAGAAACAGACGGAACCCGTCATCAACCGGGCTAAGGAGCCTGCCCCCCTGGGTGACCAGGCTAAGGTTCGTAAGGCGGATTATGTTTTCCCGCCCATGAACCTTCTGACCCGTGATGATTCCCGCAAAGAAGGGGAATTGGACGAAGATCTGAAAGAAACAGCCATGAAGCTGCAGCAGACCCTGCATAGCTTTGGCGTGAATGTCAAGATAACAGATATCAGCTGCGGGCCTTCCGTTACCCGCTATGAGCTATTTCCTGAGCAGGGGGTCAAGGTCAGCAAGATCGTTTCCCTGACAGATGACATCAAGCTGAATCTGGCGGCAGCGGATGTGAGGATTGAAGCACCCATCCCCGGCAAGGCAGCTATAGGTATCGAAGTACCCAATAAAAAGATACAGATGGTCCATTTCCGGGACCTGATCGATAACAGAACCTTCCGGAATATGAAGTCCAGACTGGCTTTTGCGGCTGGCAAGGATATAGGGGGTAAGATCGTTATGGCCGACCTGGCCAAGATGCCCCATATGCTGGTAGCCGGAACTACCGGATCCGGCAAGTCCGTATTTATCAATACGATTATCATGAGCATCCTCTACAAATCCACACCGGAAGAAGTCCGCTTTATCATGGTTGATCCCAAGATGGTGGAGCTTTCCGTTTATAACGGGATCCCCCACCTCCTGATCCCGGTGGTGACCGATCCTAAGAAGGCCTCCGGTGCCCTGTCCTGGGCAGTTGCGGAAATGACCGACCGTTACCGCAAGTTCGCAGAGACGGGAACCCGGAACCTGTCCGGATACAACAAAAAAGTAGAAACCCTGATTAAGAGTGGAGAGGTAGAAGAAGGAAAGCTTAGCAAGCTTCCCCAGATCGTTATCATTATTGACGAGCTGGCCGACCTGATGATGGTGGCTAAGAGTGAGGTGGAGGACGCCATCGTCCGTCTGTCTCAGCTGGCCCGGGCGGCAGGCATCCATATGGTGATTGCTACCCAGAGACCTTCCGTTGATGTTATCACCGGCCTGATCAAGGCCAATGTACCCTCCAGGGTAGCTCTTTCCGTCTCTTCGGGTACGGATTCCCGGACCATCCTGGATATGAATGGAGCTGAGAAACTTCTGGGCAATGGGGACATGCTTTTCTATCCCTCAGGATACCAGAAGCCTGTCCGGGTTCAGGGAGCATATATTTCTGATGAAGACATCATTAAGGTCACCGATTTCCTGCGTGATAATGCAGCTGCAGCTGCTTATGATCAATCCATTAGCGAGAAGATCGAGAAAAAGATGGTCAGCGGAACCGCAAGTCAGGATCGGGATGAGTACTTTGAAGCAGCGGCCCGTTTCATCATGGAAAAGGATAAGGCTACCATCGGCATGCTGCAGAGGATGTTCAAGATCGGCTTTAACCGGGCAGCCCGCATCATAGACCAGCTCTATGAAGCC
>CAMOVS010000195.1 GCA_946627575.1 uncultured Lachnospiraceae bacterium | reverse complement strand
CAGAGGAGGGCCCGCCGGCTGGTCAGGAGGCTGGTCAGAAAGCCCTGCATGATACAGGTTATGTGCGCAAGAGTCTGGAAGACCAGCATAAGACTGCTTTTGAGACAATGCTGCTTATAGGAGGATGGGCTCTTCTGGGATTTGCTTTACTTCTCTTCTTAAAGATGATCTTTAATGTGGAAGAGACCGGGGAAGAAAACAGAGAAGACCATAATTATTTTACTCCGAAAAGAGTGCTTAGGATTCTGGGGATCTGTTTGTCGGCCCTTGCAGGTATATGGATCCTGCTTCCTGCAGGCAGCCTGCCCGTCTGGTCATCGCTCCGGGGAATTATCGAAGAATTCTTCTACGGCAGGGCGGATTACTATCCGGCCGGTCGGGAATTGTATGGCAGAGGACCTGGAATTAGTGCGCTGACAGCCTCTTTGCTGGCAGCATGTCTTGTATTTCTGGCCTTAGAAGTGATACATCTTATGTCCCGGCTGATGGCGGCGGCCCTTGGCAGCCGGGGAGGACAGAGAACCCAGGCAGGAAGCCGGGTGCTGGCGATGATTCTGGTGATCTCTTTGATCGGTGTTACGCTTTATTTCTTCGGAGTTCCTGTCAGAGTGACCGGATTCGCTGCGGTACTCCTGATCCTGGCCATCGGCTTTGGCGGCAATACCGTGATCGGTGATCTGGCCGGAGGCTTGTGGGTTCTGATGGCGGGTATTATCCGGCCGGGAGACCGCATCGAAGCAGGAGGCCAGATCGGTATCGTGGAAGATATTCATCTGACCCATACGGTTCTGGGACAGAAAGATGGCGGAAAGGCTATCATAGGCAACAGGGCCCTTGTGGGCAGAGGGCTGCGTATCTTGCCTTTCTGACAGGAGGCGTCTATGCATTATGGAGAAATAAAAAACTGTGATATAGCCAATGGAAATGGGGTCAGGGTCTCTCTCTTTGTCAGTGGATGTTCCCACCATTGTAAAGGATGCTTTAATGAAGAGACCTGGGACTTCTTTTACGGGGAACCTTTTACCAGGGAAACGGAGGATCGTATTATCAGCTGGCTGAAGCCGGACTATATAGAAGGTTTGACCCTCCTGGGAGGAGAGCCCCTGGAATATGTCAATCAGAAAGACATCCTGCCTTTCCTGGAGAGGGTCAGGCAGGAATGTCCGGGTAAGAATATCTGGTGTTACACAGGGTATATATATGAAAAGGATATCCTGGGACGAATGGTGCCCAAGTGGAAGGAGACTTCCCGGATCCTGTCCCTGATCGATGTCCTGGTAGACGGACCCTTCGTGGAGGAGAAGAAGGATATCAGCCTTCGCTTCAGGGGGTCGGCCAACCAGCGCATCATCGATGTCAAAAAGAGTCTGGAAACCGGACAAACCATTCTTTGGGAAGAATGACAGAGAAATGGCCCGAAGCCGGAATCCGGTCGGGCCTGTTATCTTTATTTATCATGTCTTGTCGTGATGAGCTGCACGATGATTCCGGCCGCTACCAGACCGGTGGACAGGGGGAGGATCCCTGAGAATACTGGCGGTATCTTAATGTGCAGATAAGAGGCGGCAGTCAGGAGGCCTGCACTGGCATGGCTTCCGCCAAAGACAGCGGTAAGCAGGATAATGCCCGGCCGCAGAAAGGCCAGGATTAATGCTCCTGCACAGACGCTAAGAAAGAGGCAGAGGACCAGTTTGGCCGGGCCGGTCATGGGGATGAGAATCTGGGCAGCAGACCAGGTAAGGAAGAAGGCAAGCAGGCAGAGGCCCAGCTTATAGATCTTCCAGGCGGCAGAAGCGAGCAGAAAGCCGCATAGCAGGGTGATCAGGTAAGCCGCAATCCCCTTGAGACCTGTCATGGGGATGATCAGGCTTCTGCCCAGATAAGAGCCTACGATAAAACCGGAAAGGCTCATGAGATGCTTCGATAGACGGTAACCGTAGAAGCAGCAGACCAGAGACAGAATCAGGCCGGCTATGGTAGCGATGGTAAGCCAGAGGCTGTTTACCTGGGAAGTCAGACCGGAGAGATCCCGGAACTGGCCGGTTGAAGAGTCAAACCATGTGTAATATTGATAGATATCATTGGGGTTAAAAGTCCCGGAGACCGAATTAAGTAGATCTGTAAAGTCCATATGACATTTCCTTTCTGCTTGATAAGCCTCGGCCCCTTTGTGACAGGCGCTTCTTCGTCCTGCGGGACCTTTGTCTGCATGCCGGTTTCAGGCCGGAAGCAGCGGCTGAACTTCCACTATCATAACACAGGAAAGGGCTTTTATGAAAGAAAGCATATTTTCAGGGATTGACCTGTAAAGTAAATATCTGATGGGAGATGACTCTCTTCTATAAGGAGAGCCTTGAACGAATAATAGAAATGATACAAGGAGGACAAAACTATGAATAAAATAAGAACCCGGTTTGCCCCCAGCCCTACCGGAAGAATGCATGTGGGGAATCTGAGAACCGCATTATACACCTATCTCATCGCCAAGCATGAGGGGGGAGATTTCATCCTGCGGATCGAGGATACGGACCAGGAAAGACTTTTTGACGGGGCAATTGATATCATTTACCATACTTTGCAGGAGACCGGCTTGATTCATGATGAGGGCCCGGATAAAGACGGGGGATACGGTCCCTACATTCAGAGCCAGCGCAGGGCCAGCGGTCTCTATATGGATTATGCAAAGAAATTGATCGAAAAGGGAGAAGCCTACTATTGCTTCTGCGACCAGGAGAGACTGAATTCCCTCAAGCAGGTTGTGGGAGACAAGGAAATCAGCGTCTACGATAAGCACTGCCTCCATCTGCCCAAGGAAGAGATCGAGGCCAATCTTGCTGCCGGCAAACCTTTTGTTATACGGGCCAATGTCCCCAACGTAGGGGAGACGACTTTCCATGATGAGATCTACGGAGATATCTCCCAGCCCAATGAAGAGCTGGATGATATGATCCTGATCAAGTCTGACGGATACCCCACCTACAATTTTGCCAATGTTATTGATGACCACCTGATGAATATCACCCATGTAGTCCGGGGTAATGAGTACCTGTCCTCTGCGCCCAAGTACACAAGACTCTACCAGGCCTTTGGCTGGGAAGAACCGAAGTATATCCATTGCCCACTGATTACCAATGAAGACCATCAGAAACTGTCCAAGAGATCCGGTCATTCCTCCTATGAAGATCTGGTCGAGCAGGGCTTTCTTAAGGATGCCATCGTGAATTTTGTAGCCCTTCTTGGCTGGAGTCCTTCCGACAATAATGAGATCTTTTCTCTTGAAGAACTGGTGCAGGCCTTTGACTATCATCATATCAGCAAGTCTCCGGCTGTCTTCGACATGACCAAGCTTCGCTGGATGAACGGGGAGTATATGAAGAAACTGGATCCGGAAGTCTTCTTTGAGAAGGCAGAGCCGATTATCCGGAAGGTGATCAGCAAGGACATGGATCTGAAGAAGATCGCCGGTCTGGTTCAGTCCAGGATCGAAGTATTCCCGGACATACCGGATATGATAGATTTCTTTGAGGCCGTTCCCGACTATGATATCGATATGTATAATAATAAGCGAAACAAATGTAATCCCGATAAGTCCCTCAGTATCCTTACCGACCTTCTTCCCATCCTGGAGCAGCAGGAAGACTTCAGCAATGATGCTCTCTTCACCATGCTGAAGGGCTATGGGGAGGAAAAGGGCTATAAGGTAGGCCTGGTTATGTGGCCCCTTCGGACAGCGGTGTCCGGTAAAAGAAGCACACCCGGCGGAGCTACGGAGATCATGGATATCATCGGCAAGGAGGAGACCCTGCAGAGGATCCG
>CAMOVS010000194.1 GCA_946627575.1 uncultured Lachnospiraceae bacterium | reverse complement strand
AAACATACCAGCCGCCACTCCCGGATGGGTCTGCATACCGGCCCCGACGATAGAAATCTTGGCAACCTTCTTTTCAAGATCGATGCTTTTGTACTCACTCTTTGGGAAGGCTTTCTGGAGCACAGCGACTGCTTCATCCGCTTCATCCTCCTCACAGGTAAAGGAGATATCCTTGGTTCCGTCTCTTCCTACGGATTGGAGGATCATGTCCAGGTTAATATTGTACTTGGCCAATGCATTAAAAAGATGGAAAGCCACGCCGGGCACATCCTTCAGGCCAATCACTGCAATTCGCGCTGCATTCCGGTCATCAGCAACTCCGCTGACAAGCATCTTCTCCATCGTTGTCTCCTCTCTGACTATTGTACCTTCGTGGTCATTCAAGCTGGATCTCACGACAAGGGTTACCCCGTATTTCTTGGCCATCTCTACAGACCGGTTGTGAAGGACGCCGGCACCCAGAGTCGCCAGCTCCAGCATCTCATCGTAAGTGATCTCATCCAGTTTTCTGGCCTTCTTAACATATCTGGGGTCCGCTGTGTAGACTCCGTCCACATCCGTGAAGATCTCACAGGCATCTGCGTGAAGGGCGGCAGCAAGGGCTACCGCTGTCGTATCGGAACCTCCCCGGCCCAGTGTCGTTATGTTATCAAACTTGTCAATACCCTGAAATCCGGTAATGACAACGATCTTACCCTGCTCGAGCTCATTGTGGATCCGGTCGGTATCGATTCTTTTAAGCTTGGCATTGCCATACCGGTGGGTTGTATGCATCTGAATCTGACTGGCATTCAAAGAGATGGCCGGAACCCTGAGAGATCCCATAGCCATTGCCATCAGGGCAACGGATACCTGCTCGCCGGTGGTAAGAAGCATGTCCATCTCCCTTTTAGAAGGGTTGGGGTTGATATCCCTGGCCATCTCGATCAGTTCATCTGTCGTTTTCCCCATGGCCGAAAGGACAACCACTACATCATGACCCTTCTGATAATCTTCAATGCATCTTCTGGCTACGTTAAATATTCTCTCTTTATTTGCAACAGATGTTCCCCCGAATTTTTTTACGATCAACATTCTGTTATCCTCCTGGTTGCTTTCCTGATTATCGTGCTCATGATTCAGGACTCCATACGGATCCTGCTTATAACAGTCCCCAGCCTGTTAGCCGCATTCTTGAAATCGCCTTCCTTCATGAGGGCCGTTACAAAAGCCTTCTCATCAAGGCCCGGAAGCCGGATGGGCTCTACGGGTCCAAATGACTCTTCAATGACGCTGTAAGGTGTATCGGCCGGCATTCTGACAAAGAATTTTCTCTCGTATTCATCGCAATTGCTCAGATTCATCTTGGAAGGATCCCAGGCAATCTCAAAGTGCTCTCCTCTTCTCCGGATACAGTCGATGACATCTCCTGCCACCGCACTGGCTGTGGGCAGGCTGCCCGCTCCTTTTCCGTAAAACATGGTATCATCCACCATGTTGCCCCTTACAAATACAGCATTAAATACATCATTGACACCGGCCAGGGGATGGTCGTTCTTAACGATCATGGGGCTGACCATAGCATAGATATGGTCTCCGTCCCGCCAGCTGTCTGCCAGCAGCTTGATCTTGCCATCAAGAGCCGCTGCATAGCGGATATCTTCTGCTGTGATGTTCCGGATTCCTTCTGTATAGATATCTTCATAGGGAACCTGGCAGCCGCATACCAAAGAAGTCAGAATCGCTATTTTCCTGCATGCGTCAAAGCCTTCCACGTCTGCCTCAGGATGCAGTTCAGCGTATCCTTTCTCCTGGGCATCCTTAAGGGCATCGTCAAAGCTGACTCCGTGATGTTCCATCTGGGTCAGCATGTAGTTGGTAGTCCCATTCAAGATACCGCTGATTTTTTCGATCCGGTCTCCCGTCAGGCTGGTCAGCAAAGGTCGGATAATGGGAATACCCCCTCCTACACTAGCCTCAAAAAAGAAATTGGCTTTCTGGTCACGGGCGATACTTATAAGCTCTGACCCCCGGCTAGCCACCAGCTCCTTGTTGGAGGTTGCCACACTCCTGCCCTTAAGAAGAGCTTCCTTGACGAAGGCGTAGGCTGCCCCGGTTCCTCCCATGCATTCAACGACCACATCAATCTCAGGGTCTTCCGTGATGATATTATAATCATGAATAACCTTTGCTTCATTGGGGTCCCCCGGAAAATCCCGCAGATCAAGGATGTATTTTACTTCTACCGGTTCCCCGGCTCTCTCCCGGATGATCTCTGCATTTGTCTCAAGTACTTTGGCCACTCCGGCACCGATCGTACCATACCCTAATATCGCTATCTTTGCCATGGATATCCTCCTGTCATCCGGCTTACACATCTGCCGTAATTATCATATACTTCCTTTAGGATTCACATGCCCGGCATAAAGCCACACACCGAAAAATATTATCATACATTTCATAATGATGCAACACTTCCCCTGAGGAAAATTCAAGACTCTGAAGTAAAAAAGAGCATTCCCTCTCCTATAATGAGGAAATGCTCTTTCTCTTATCTAACTTTTTTTTGAGAAGAATCTACAGTCTGTTTTAATCAGGAGAGCAAACTACTTCTCTTCTTCTTCCGCGGCTTCCTTCAGCACCTTCTCCTGAGCGTCTGCCGGCATCTGCTCATAACGGCTGAACTCATAGCTGAACTCTCCGCTTCCGCCTGTCATAGAACGAAGATCAGTGGAATATCCTACCAGGCTGGCCAGAGGAATATCAGCTACCAGCTCCTGACGCCCGCCTTCGATGGGGTTCATACCCAGAATACGACCGCGGCGCTTGTTGAGGTCGCCCATGACATCACCGGTGTTCTTGTCAAGCACATCAACCTTGAGGTTAACGATTGGCTCAAGAAGAACCGGTTTCGCATCCATAACACCTTTCTTGAAGGCTGTGATGGCTGCCATCTTGAAGGCCATCTCGGAAGAGTCAACCGGATGGTAGGAACCATCGATCAGGGTGGCCTTTAATCCTACAACGGGGTAGCCGGCCAGGGGTCCCTTAAGGCAGGACTCTGCAATACCCTTTTCAACAGCCGGGAAGTAATTCTTGGGAACGGCGCCGCCGAAGATCTTCTCCTCAAATACGTAGGGTGTCTCCAGATCACCGGAGGGCTCGAAGGTCATCTTAACATCACCATACTGGCCATGTCCGCCGGACTGCTTCTTGTACTTACCCTGAACCTCTACGTTGCCTCGGATGGTCTCCTTAAAGGCCACTTTGGGCTTAACCAGGTCGATACCAACTTTGTAACGGTCCTGAAGCTTGCTGCGGACGATCTCGATGTGCTGATCGCCAAGACCATAAAGAAGAAGCTGGCGGTTGGCCTTATCATTGACCTCTTTGAGAGTCAGATCTTCATCCATGATCTTTCTAAGGGCAGTTGCTACCTTGTCCTCATCACCCTTTGACTGAGCTTCATAGCGGGTAAATGTATAGGGAACCGGCATCGCAATCGGATCGATTACTACCGGATTGGCCTTCTGGGTCAGGGTCTCACAGGTCTTGGTTACGGAAAGCTTGGCGATGGCACCAATGTCACCGGCGTGAAGCTCGGAAACCTCGATCTGGTCCTTTCCTCTTAATACATAAAGCTTACCGATACGCTCTTCGGTCTCAGCTCCGCTGTTGTAAAGGCTGCAATCAGAGGTCAGAACACCGTCAGTTACCTTAACCAGAGAGAATCTTCCAACGAAGGGATCCGCGATGGTCTTCCATACAAAGGCGGTTACATCCTTGCTGTCATCGTAGGACGGTGCATAATCATCACCGGATTTGGCATATTTACCAGTGA
>CAMOVS010000193.1 GCA_946627575.1 uncultured Lachnospiraceae bacterium | reverse complement strand
TGTGCCTCTGGATCAGCGCGGTCATGATTGTGGTCTGGATGGAAATGATCTATCTCATGACCCTCAAAGACTACAGAAGAATTATGGAGGGCTTTACGGTTTCGGTTATGGCCGGATTCCTCCTGGCCCTGGTCCTTGTCCTTTTTCAGATGATTAATGTCGTTCTCCTCATGGGCTGCGTCGTCCTGTCCTTCGGCATGATGATGGTGTGGTACCATGCCCTGCTTGTTCGCTATTTTCCCAAAAGCAAGGGAGGAGAGTTTGTATTTTTAAGCTGGTTTCCACGCTATAGCCAGCTGACCTTGATCGGCGGGTCCATCTGCCTGGGCCTTTACGGTCATCTGGGCATCATGTACTTCGGTCCCCTTCACAAGCAGACAAGAGGACTTTTTTACACGGCCCCCATGTATGACATACCGGCCCTCTTTGCCTTTTTTTCCATCATGATCACCATCATATCCTTTGTTTCATCAGCGGAAGTACGCTTTTTCCCCAAGTATCAAAGGTATTGCAATGCTTTCAACGACCGGGGATCGGTCCGGGATATCGAATCGGCTGAGGAGGAACTCCTGGATGTACTGGGTCAGGAACTCCTCTTTATGGGGATCAAGCAGATTATTATGACCATAATTGCCATCGTTGCCGGCGGTTTCGTTATGGATATGCTTCCCCTGGGCATGACCGACCTTGGCAAAGACATCTTCCGCATCCTCTGTGTGGGATACGGATTCTATGCCATAGGTAATTCAACCATGCTGATCCTTCTCTACTTTGAAGATTATACCGGGGCCTTGATGGGGACGGCTTCCTTTGCCGTGATCAGCTTGGCCGGAACGGTTTATCATATCCTTTTCGGAAAATATGTATATTATGGTCTGGGCTTCTCTCTGGGAGCCTCGGCCCTCCTGTTGATCTCCATCATCCGTCTGGTCTGGTGTACCGGCAATCTGCAATATCTCCTGCTGGGGAGAAGAAAGCCGTCGTCCGGACGTCCGGGTCGGATGACGGCCTGGCTGGAAAGTCTTGGCGCAAGGAAGGAAATGAGGTCTGATGAACAGAAGCAACGCACGTAAACTCCCCATGATCGCCATAACCATCCTGGTGCTTGGGGCAGCGATTTTCTCCATACTCCTATATATTATGCCGGGAAGATACCGGCTCTATCAGACCAGCCTTTTTGATCAGGCTGAGGAAGTTCCCCTCAATCCCATGATGGGTTTCGCCCCCGATGCCCGCAGTCCGGAAGACTGTGAAGACACGACCCTGGTTCTGATTGATCTGTACTGGATAGACTGGGAACCCCGGCCGGGCTTCTATGATAGGGAAAATCTGGAGAAAACCTACCATATCAATGATTATAAGAAGAGGGGAGTCTGCGGAGTTCTCCGCTTTCATTGTAAAGCGCCGGATGACGGACAGAAGAGAGATCTGGGAGATGCCATACGGGCCTTAGCCGCTTATTTTTCCGACACTTCATTTGTCCGCTATGTAGAAACCGACGAAATCGGGAGAAAGCATGTCAGCGCATTCCAAGAATATTTTCCGGGGGCGCTGGTGACGGCTCCTTCTGATTACAGGAAGACCAAAGAAAAAGGATGCGGCCTTTATTTTAACCATCTGGGCGACCGGCTACTCCACGAAGAAGACAGGAAAAAGGTAACCTATAACGGTTTCTGGAAAAAGGCGCCCTCGGCCGGAGGCCTTTCCTATACCGAAGACAGGAAATGGCTCCTGAAAGAAAACCTGTCCCAGGTCCTCCAGGAGATCCGTGACGATCATATCACTTACATATCTGACAACTGCCCCAACTACCGGCAGCAGAAGAAGAACGGAAGCCGGATGATTCTCCGGACTCTGGGCTATTGCCTTTATATCAGTCGTCTGCAGACCACGGTCAACTTCCGAAAGGACACCGTAGCTCTTCAGTTTACTTTCCGCAATACCGGGGTAGCGCCCTGCTATGCGGACTGGCCTGTCAAGATGACCGTATATGATCACAAGATGAGGCCCATTCATAAGGTGGTTCTGCCGGTTAAGCTGAGAGATCTTCAACCTGAAAAAGACTGCCAGGTTACGGGGGAATTCCCCTACAGCAGCTACCTGACCAGGGGTTATTCCATAGGAATCAGAATATGTAACCCTGATCATGAAGAAGAATTCATCACCCTGGCCCAGAAGATCGTAAAACCTGATGATAAGGGGGAGCATATCCTCTACAGCTACAGTCCCTCCGACAACAAGAAAAAGGTTAGTATCGGCCATCCGGACAGCTACCAGGTATCCATGATCGACCTCCTATGTGACCTAAGCTATTATGCCAAGGGCAAGAACCAGGATTTTGCCATGATCACCAACGGGGGCTACCGGCTCTATATGCCCGAATACAATAAGAATGAAGAAAGCCTGATGCGGCTCACTTCCGCCATGGATGGCGCCCTCACGGAATCTTTGTTTTACGGATGGGAAGATATGGACAATTATCCTACTCCGGATAAAGAGAGTGAAGAGATGCAGAAAGCGGTCAAGCTGGAGAAGAAAGCCGGTATGGCCGTATTCAATATCGAATACTGCAGCAATAAAGAAATACGCAAAAAATCTGCAAATAAATGCAGAAAAACAGGTTCAGTGTGGTATAATGCTTTAGATAGGGAGCTGAGCAAAGTTCCTGAGCTTGCCAATTATAGGAAAAACAAGAAAAACTGTCGCGAGCTCTCAGATGTCAAAAGCTTTATAGCTCTCCTGAATCCTGTGGAGTACAAGACAAAGGAGGACTACCTTAACGCCATTCGCGATACGGATTATGACATGGTCTTTATTGACCTTTACTATCACGGAAAGCCCCTTGGCAAAAAAGAGGTTGCTTCCCTTAAGGTCAAAAAGAACGGAAAAAGAAGAATGATATGTGCCTACATGAGTGTAGGTGAAGCGGAGGATTACAGAGATTACTGGCAGGAAAGCTGGAACCAGGATCTTCCTCCCTGGGTCTGTGAGGTCAACGAAAAATGGGCAGGTAATTATAAGGTTATGTACTGGACCAAATCCTGGAGAGATATCCTCTTCGGGTCCCGGGACTCTTACCTGGACAAGATCCTAAACGCCGGCTTTGACGGCGTCTACCTGGATGTCGTCGATGCCTACGAATATTTCGAGGACCTGCAGGAATAATCCGCCTTGAAAGGAGGAGCGAATGAGCAGAGAGAGAGATCAGAAGCATGGCAAGAAAAGGTCAACCTTACTGTTTGCGGCAGCGGTTCTGACCCTTATGATCCTGGCAGGTCTGCCTGCCCGCATCAATCCGGTCGCTCCGCAAGGAGGAATCCATGCCATCCGGGTGGAAGCGGCAACCGTATCCTGTAAGTCCAATTATTACATTACGACCAAGATCAGCAAGAAGACCCTGAAGAAAGGGAAGAAGGCTAAGGTCACGGTTACCGTGAAGAACAGCTCCGGAGCCACCATGAAGTCTTTGAAGATTTCGACTTCATTGCCATCCTATCTAAAGAAGTCCAGCGGCAGCCTCAGTAAGACCAAGGCCAGCCTGGGCGCCAATAAAAGCTTCAGCTATTCTTTCAAAGTCAAGGCCAAAAAGAAGGTCACCTTCAAAAAGACGGTGACCTCATCCAAGAGCATGATCGGCCTGACAACCAAGGTTGTGGCCAAGAATCCTGTCAAAAAGGGTACGAAAAAGAAGTACATGACGGTGACCATGACCTGCACCAGACCGGCATCCGCCCTCATCAATCCCGACAACTACGGCGATGCCATGATAGACTTGCTGGAGGATATGAGTGTCTATGCCAAGAAGATCAATCCCTCCTTTGCTATGATCACCAACGGGGGCTAT
>CAMOVS010000192.1 GCA_946627575.1 uncultured Lachnospiraceae bacterium | reverse complement strand
CCATAAAAAAGCTGGAAGGCTGACAGATCCGGGCAGGAAGTGTGGAAGCAGCCGATGGGATTTCCCTGAAATATCAATGTCTGATATGGCAGATTATTGGCAAATGCCGTGAATAATAACGATAAAAATGGATGGAAGGCCAGGAATCTTTGGCGGATCTATCGATTGACAAAGTTAATTATTTGTGTTTAACTGAATTTACTTGATTGATACAATAGAAACATTGATGATTCTTCAAAAAGAATCTGGTTGCTGACGGATATGTGAATGAACACAGTGCAGGCAGAGGAAAAGAGTCATTGGAATGTGCCGACCGTCTGGGCAGCTTCTTTTGGGGAAGCTGCCCTTGTTTTTTCGATATCATTTATATTAGGAGGAAAATATGATGAAAACAGACATTCAGATTGCACAGGAAACAGAATTGCTCCCTATCAGAGATGTGGCGCAGCAGTACGGGATCGGAGAGGATGATCTGGAGCTCTACGGAAAGTATAAGGCTAAGTTCTCTGATGAACTTATCAACCGTGTCCAGGACAGGCCGGATGGAAAGCTGGTTCTGGTCACCGCCATCAATCCCACCCCTGCAGGAGAAGGAAAAACGACGACAAGTATCGGTCTGGCTCAGGCTATGGCCAAAAAAGGTAAGAACTGTCTGCTGGCTTTGAGAGAGCCATCCCTCGGACCCTGCTTTGGTATTAAGGGAGGGGCTGCAGGCGGCGGCTATGCCCAGGTCGTTCCCATGGAGGATCTCAACCTTCATTTTACCGGTGATTTCCACGCCATCACTTCTGCGAACAATCTTCTGGCAGCGCTCTTGGATAATCATATTCATCAGGGCAACGAGCTTAGGATTGATACCCGTCAGATCATATGGAAGCGTTGTGAAGATATGAATGACCGGGCTCTTAGAAATATTGTTGTAGGTCTGGGCAAGAAGGCGGATGGATTCGTCAGAGAGGATCATTTTGTCATTACCGTGGCCACGGAGATCATGGCCATCCTTTGCCTGGCTGAGGATATGAAGGATCTGAAGGATAGGTTGTCCCGCATTATCGTAGCTTATGATTATGACGGAAAGCCGGTAACGGCCGGCCAGCTGAATGCCGTGGGATCTATGGCTGCCCTGCTCAAGGACGCCATCAAACCCAACCTGATTCAGACTCTGGAGCATACCGGAGCCATCGTCCACGGAGGACCCTTTGCCAACATCGCTCATGGCTGCAACAGCGTCAGAGCAACCAAGTCTGCCCTGAAACTGTCAGACATTGTGATTACGGAAGCCGGTTTCGGCGCAGACCTTGGTGCAGAGAAGTTCTTTGATATCAAGTGCCGTATGGCTGGACTGAAGCCGGATGCGGTGGTATTGGTAGCAACGGTACGAGCCCTTAAGTACAATGGAGGCATGCCTAAGGCAGACCTGGGTCGTGAGGATCTGGATGCGCTGGCTAAGGGTATCTGCAATCTGGAGAAGCATATCGAGAACCTTCAGAAGTATGGTGTGCCGGTAGTCGTAACACTGAATGCTTTCCTGACGGATACAGAAGCGGAGCATGAATATATCCGCAAATTCTGCGAAGAGCGGGGATGCGAGTTTGCCCTTTCCGAAGTCTGGGCCAAAGGTGGAGAAGGCGGTCTGGCTCTGGCTGATAAGGTTCTCAAGACTCTGGAGGAGAAAGAGAGCGATTTCCACGTTCTCTATCCTGACCAGATGGGGCTGAAGGACAAGATGGACACCATAGCCCGTGAGATCTACGGTGCAGATGGCGTCATCTATGACACCGCTGCTTCCAAGATGATCGATAAATTGACAGATTTAGGCTTCGGCAACCTGCCGGTATGTGTCGCCAAGACCCAGTATTCTCTGTCAGACGACCAGACCAAGCTTGGCCGGCCGGAGAACTATAAGATCTCCGTAAGGGATGTCTATGTTAGCGCAGGAGCAGGATTTGTTGTTATGCTGACCGGAGCCATCATGACCATGCCCGGCCTGCCTAAGAAACCGGCAGCCTTTGGCATTGATGTGGATGATGAAGGAAATATCACGGGACTTTTCTAATCCGGGATCGGCTAAGAGCGGGATGCAGGTAAGAAGATAATTATTGGATAGATTAACAAGGGGCATCGCCATTACGGCGATGCCCCTGATTCTTATAAAGTATTCTTTTCTATGATGATTTCTACTCGCTGATATCTACCCACATACAGGGCTTAACCGTACAGAAATCCGTCGCTGCGTCATAGCCATAGTACATAACCTGACGATTAGGATTGACGAAAGCCATGGATCCGCCGTTCTTTCCTGGTGTTCTCAGCCACCAGTTGGTCTGACTTGTGGCAATTCTCCTGGGCTTCATGGAGCAGTACTTTTCTACTTCTTCCGCAGTAAGAAGGAAGATCTTATCGGTGGTAGCATTTCCTGCAGGAACATTGTACTCTGAATTGCCGGCACCGCTTATGGATGTCTCAAGGATACGCTCCTGCTCCTTGGGTGTAAACTGGGCACCCAGGAATCCCGGAGGATCACTCTCACTGCCATCGGCATCGTTCAGCCAGACGCGGAGAGAGGAATTCTCCCAGGTCAGGTTATCATCCTGCTTATCATTGAAAACCAGAAGGTCTCCGGTAATCTGATCCTTGTGCATGGCACTATCCTTGAGAAGGAAGAGCTTGTCACCCTGAATTTCCAGGATTCTCCAGTTTGTGTCGCCAAAAGGAATGACCTTCCCAATGCCGGACTCATATTTTTCCGGATGACGGAGCCGCTCAAGTTCAAGCTTGAGAAGACGATCTTCGCTGTCTTTATAGACCTGGTCGCCTTCCTTGGCAGCGGCCCGGAAATCACCGATAGCTTCGGCAATATCATCTCTTTTTTCTGCATCAAGACCAGCCTGGTAGCGGGCCTCGATATAAGAGTCAAATACGGAATTGTCTCCATGTTCCAACAGGTACTGGTAAGAATGCCAGGAACCTTCATGGTCGCCTATGGCACCGGTTATCTGAGCAAGAACCTTGCGGAACTGCAATGTTCTGCTGAAAAGCAGGAGGGCAGCAACGACAGCGATGAAGCCAATGCTGACCACAAGGCTGCGGCGGCGGATTTGCTTTCTCTTGTTATCTCCCAGCTCCCGGCAGATTCTGGCCTGCTCTTCGGAGTCTTCACAGGCTTTTGTCTGTTCATAAAGCTCGGGGGTAACCCATTTCTCGTTGATGGCATGCTTGATTTCGTATTTGTGGATACGCTCAAATATGCTTTGGGCATTGTAAAAATCACTGGGATTCTTAGCGGAATCCCGCACCCGGCAAGCTTCATTGTACAGGTTGATCTTACCTTTGGACCGGATGGTAAACTTGATACGGGCAAGCTTGCGGATGGCGTCCGTGTAGACTTCCGCCTTAACCGGGTCTTTCGCCACATCCCGGTAATAGTTCCGCGCCTGGCGGATGTATTTGATCGCGCGCGTGTAGTACTTATCCTGATCTTCAAACTGCTTCATATGCTCGGCTATGTTGAGATAGCGTTCAGCGGTAGCAAGATCAGCCTCCGTCTGCTGCTCGGGGGTCAGCTCTCCTTCCGGGAGCTCTTCATCCAGAACGATATCGACCTTATCTTTATCGGCCGCAGTGCTTTCAGATGCCTCTTCATCGAGAAGGATATCGACCTCTTTTTTATCTTCAGCCATAATAACCTTCCTTTCATTATGGAATGTATTTGCTTTAGGGTAAATAAACTCGCATTAGTTTACCACTTTTCGGACAAGAATACAAGACCTGAAGGAAATCAGGGGATAAAAAAACAGAAATATAATTGTAACCTTGCTGTTTATTTGATAAAATAAAAGCACAATCCCCA
>CAMOVS010000191.1 GCA_946627575.1 uncultured Lachnospiraceae bacterium | reverse complement strand
ATAGGAGACCGGATTGTCCTGATCAGGAGCCAGCATATCCTCCGCCTGGCGGATATAGCGGTTGTACTCATCTGAATCTGAATCAATTTCATCAACGTAAAGTCTGGCATCCTCAGAGACTCTGGCTCCGGCGGGGCACTTCACCGTAACCACATAGTCCTCTCCGCTGCAGCTTAAGACATTTTCCTTATAGCTTCTCTCCACGATGGCAAATACCGAGAAGCCATCGGTTCTGAACCGGATTGTAGTCTTATAGGAATCCTCTGATTCCTCCAAATCATTTTTTCCGGATGGAACCAGTCCATTATGAAATACATAAGTCAAAAAGTCCCAGACAGTTTTAAAGATACTGCTCTGTTTTTCTTCGTCCGTCTCGATTTGATCCCAGGGAGACATAGGAACGCCTGTTTCTGAATCCGAGATGGTAAATGGCTTATTGGTTTTGATCAGTTCCGCACCGGTGTCGGTGAAATGAATAAGCTGACCATCGATTTCTTCTTTAAGCCGCATGGTCACCTGGACAGGCTCCGCCGGTTCAACCTTCTTACCGGCAAGAGCAAATCCCATGTCAAAGAAACTGGCCCTGCTAAAATCCGTGATCCCCAGATCCTTACGAGCCATATTCATGTATTTTTTAACCTTCTTGATCCTCTTTACATAGAATTCCGCATCTTTCGGAAGCCTGGCATTCTCTTTAACCGTCACGGAAACTTCAAAGCTCTCATCACGGACGGTAAAGGTGCCCTTAAGATAAGAATCATTCACTTCCTGGTCCTGATTCTCAATATCCGTAGTTTCTTCTCCGGTATTATTCTCAGAACCAGACTGGTCATTCTTATCCCCGTCATCCGGCTCAACAGTATTGTCCGGATTATCTGTATTGCCCTGGCTATCCTCATCATGTGAATCATCCGTGGATTCCGTATCTTCCTTAGGATTCCCCTGATCCTCCTGCCCGGGGAGTCCTTCCCCATCCTGCCGGCTCTCATCCTCACCATCAAAATCTATATCCTGATCAGGATTCTGAACCGGGCTATTATCATTATAGGCAGGACCTGAATCCGGCTGACCATCTCCGCCTTCATCCTGATTATCCCCTGCGGAAGCAATTCCCCTGACCTGACCGGATCCGCTTTCCATACGGACACCTGACATCTTTTTAACAGCAGCCCTGTCAAGAGAGATGGCAGGAAGGATAAGGGCATAGGTCGTCAGAAAAACTACCAAAGCAGCAAAAACCAATACAGTCTTCGGTATACGGAATCTCCCCTGTTCAATTCCTCTTTTTTTATTCAAATCGATGAATCTCTTTTTATCCTTTATTTAAAATCACCTTCTTCAGACCTGCTCCAGGTAAACTTAATCTAAAACGGAGCTCTTATCTGATACCATATTATCATACCATGATACCCTATAAATAATCTATCATAGGATATCACTTATTCACAATAATTTCCATAAAGCAGCTGATATTTACTGATTATTTAAAATGATTGTCACAAAACAGATGCTGATAATGACACATTACGCACATGATACCTTTCCTGTTAATCATATTGTAAAACCCGGACCGTCATATCATCCATCAAAAATACAGACAATCAGCGTCCTGAGAATCATTTACACCAATCTGCTTTTTGTGGTACAATACATCGGCACATAATAACTGATTGTGTTCACAGGATAAAGCCTGATAAAGCCGGGGAAACCCTGATAGGCCGGATAGCCCGTACAAAATCGTTGAACGATCTGGTTAAGCCACAGATGCACCCCAGTGTGGAGGACATTATGATACTATCTTGTCAAAAGGTCTCCAAGTCCTTTGGAGACCGGCAGATACTGAATGAAATACAGTTTATTATAAATGAGGGGGAGAAAGCTGCCCTGATCGGAACAAACGGAGCCGGTAAAACGACTTTAATGCGGATCCTTACAGGAGAATATGAGCCGGACCGGGGCCAGGTAGTATACCAGAAAGGACTTACCATCGGTTACCTTCCCCAGGTCATCCATGTCACTTCCCAAAGAACTATTTACGGGGAAATGCTTGACGCCATGAAGGACATCATTGAGATGGAGGAGGAGATCCGCCGGCTGGAAAAAGAAATCAGCCGGAAATCCGGAGAAGAACTGGAGACCGCCATGGCCCGCTACAGCCTCCTGACCGACCGTTTCGAAAAGGCAGAAGGCTACGCCTGGCGGAGCCGGATCACGGGCGTTCTTAAAGGACTGGGTTTTGAAGAAAAAGACTTCGAGACCCCTATCCAGGCCCTGTCAGGAGGCCAGAAGACACGGGTTGCCCTGGGCAGAATCCTTCTCCTTCACCCTGATCTCATTCTCCTGGACGAACCCACCAACCATCTGGACATGGAGTCAATCCAATGGCTGGAAACCTTCCTGTCCGGCTACAGAGGGTCCATCCTGATTATATCCCATGACCGTTATTTCCTGGACAAAGTCGTTAGCAAAGTTATCGAGATCGAGAACGGGCAGAGCCTGGTCTTTAACGGCAATTACTCAGCATTCGCAGAAAAGAAAAAAGCCCGCCGGGATGCTCAGATGAAAGAATATATAAACCAGCAGGCCAGGATCCACCACCAGGAAGAGGTCATAACCAAGCTGCGGTCCTTCAACCGGGAAAAATCCATCCGCCGGGCAGAAAGCCGGGAAAAGATGCTGGCCAAGCTGGAGACCGTAGAGAAGCCGGTGGAACTTAACAGCAGAATGAGGATCACCCTGACCCCTGAAATCATCAGCGGCAACGATGTACTCTCAATAGAAAACCTGTCCAAATCCTTTGGCGAAAAACACTTATTCCGCAATCTGAATCTAAAGATATTCCGCGGAGAAAAGGTAGCCCTGCTAGGAGCCAACGGCACAGGAAAAACAACCCTCCTAAAGATTATCAACCGCTATCTTCGTCCTGACAGCGGCAAGATCCGCTACGGATCCAAGCTCTCCATCGGCTACTATGACCAGGAGCAGCATATCTTAAATGATGCCAACACCATATTTGACGAAATATCTGACGCCTATCCCAAGCTGACCAACACCAGAATCCGTAATGTTCTGGCTGCTTTCCTCTTCACCGGGGAAGACGTCTTCAAAACCATAGGAACCCTCTCAGGCGGTGAAAAGGGCAGGGTCTCCCTGGCCAAACTTATGCTCTCAAACGCCAACTTCATCATGCTGGACGAGCCCACCAACCACCTGGACATCCCCTCCAGAGAAATACTGGAAGACGCCATCAATAATTACGAAGGCACCATCCTCTATGTATCCCACGACCGTTACTTTATTCAAAGAACGGCCACGAGAATCCTGGACCTCTCTCCGGAAGGCATCGTCAATTACAAAGGCGGATACGACTATTATCTGGAGCAAAAAGCCGCGGGCAATGTGGAGGCCGACAGCGACAACCTGAACCTGTCGGATACCGGACAGAAAGCCGCAGGAAGCCGGACCGGCCAGGACAAAGAGGATAAAGGCAGCGGAAGTTCTAAAGAAGAATGGATGCGGGCCAGAGAAGAAGCTGCAAGAAAAAGAAAACTTGCCAACGACCTGAAAAAAACTGAGAAAAAAATCGCCGATCTCGAAGCAGAATGCGACCGAATCAAAGATCAGATAGCCCTCCCCGAAAACGCCAGTAATCCTGAGATCCTCATGGATCTGGCCGGACAGCTGGAAAAAGCCGAGGAGGAGCTTCTGGTACTCTACGAACGATGGGAAGAACTGGAAGGAGAATAATTGTGAGGCCGGGAGGCGTAAGGTGAATTGAGCTTTGGCGGGGTAAAATGTAGGCAGGCGGATCACGGTTTCCGACGCAGGACCCCGACCCGCTTCGCCAGGCTAATCGCTAACTCCGAC
>CAMOVS010000190.1 GCA_946627575.1 uncultured Lachnospiraceae bacterium | reverse complement strand
GGACAAGGTATAATAATCGCAAGAAATCCAGTGAAAAAACGATTGACAAACATGTATAACATGTATATATTATAACCAGGAAGTAATTTATACAAGTTAAAGCAATCGGAAGTCATAAAGAAAGGCGGCCAATCAGGGTGGTGTTCCGGAGTCTCATGAATGCACTGCCAGTTGATGGAGAGGGGGCGAGAGGCTATCACAGAATACAAGAAGATGTTTGAGCCGATACAGCTTAAGCATATGACCATAAAGAACCGGATCGTCCGCAGCGCCACCAATTCGGCAATGAGCAATACAGACGGATCATTCAGCAGCCTGGACGCTGACATGTTTGAAGAGCTGGCGGCTAATCAGGTAGGGATGATGATCACAGGTCACACCTACGTGAGTCCTCAGGGTCAGGCAAAACCCAACCAGCCATCCATGTGCAAAGAGAAATGGGTCCCTGTCATGAAGGATATGACCGACCGGGTTCACAGCCATGGGGCAAAGATCGTTGCCCAGATCTCCCATGCAGGTGCCGGAGCCCTGGTTACAGACCAGCCGGCAGCGCCTTCCAGGATGTTTGCCGGAGGCGGGAGAATCGCCCACGCTATGACCCATGAGGAGATCAAAGATACGGTCAGGGCTTTCGGGCAGTCAGCCCTGATTGCTAAACAAAGTGGATTTGACGGAGTACAGGTTCACGTAGCTCACGGCTTTCTCCTTTGCGAGTTTGTAAGTTACGGCTACAACCAGCGGACGGATGAATATGGAGGATCGGCGGATAACCGAATCCGGATCGTCCGGGAGATCATCGAAGAGATCAAGAGGACCTGCGGAGAAGAATATCCGGTATTTGTAAAGATCAATTCCAATTCCTATTATGAGGAAGATGCCTACTGGCAGGATATGTTCCGTTTTGTGGACATCCTGGAGGCAGTCGGTGCGGAAGCTCTGGAGCTTTCCGGTTATGATTTCTCCTCCTTCCCGGCATCGGTTCATTGCTTTTATCTGGACAGGGCAGCGGCCCTGAAGAAGTATTCAAAGCTTCCCCTGATCCTGGTCGGAGGAATTCGGAACCTGGAGGATATGGAGAAGGTCCTGGAAGTCGGCGCGGATATGGTGTCCATGGCAAGGCCCTTCATCTGCGAACCGGACCTGATCCCGCGGTTGATGAGTGGACAGAAAAGCTCCTCCTGCATCAATTGCAATAATTGTCACGGACTATTTCTACGGGAAGGAAGACGGTGTATCATGCACAAAGGATGATACGGGGAAGAAAGCAGCTAAAACATTTATAGAGAATACTTAAAGAAGAATCGTATCTAAAAATATAGAAATAACATTTCACATGTTTCAATTTCGCGTGTTTCTAATGAAGAAAGGGAGTACATATCATGGCTAAATACAAGAAGTTATTTTCACAGTTTCGTTTAGGAGGTACATTTTTAAAGAACAGGATCATCATGCCGGCTATGGATACCAGCCTTTGTGATCTGGATGGCAATCCTACCCAGGCCCTCTGTGATTACTATGAGAGAAGAGCCCGGGGCGGCGTGGGCATGATCATCACAGAGTTTACCTCCGTTGCCTCTCCGGAAGGTCTTGGCGGAGCCATCCAGCTGAGAATCAACAATCCCCAGGCGATCCCCATGTTCCAGCAGATTACCGATACCGTGCATTCCTATGGTACCAAGATGCTGATCCAGCTTCACCATGCAGGCAACCGGTCTGTAGTAAGACCAGGCGTAAAGACCGTAGGGCCTATCGATATTCCGGAGAAGAATATCTATGGTATGACCGTTGACGAAATTCATGAGCTGACAGACAAGTTCGTACAGGCTGCAAAGAATGCCCAGCAGGCCAACTTTGACGGTGTTGAAGTTCATGCAGGCCATGGTTATCTGATCGGTCAGTTCCTGTCCCCCAAGACCAATACAAGAACCGACGAATATGGTGGAAATACCGAGAAGAGATCCCGCTTCCTGATTGAGATCATCCGGGCTATCCGTGAAGCTTGTGGTCCCAAGTTCATCATCAGCGTTCGCCTGGCGGTAAAAGACTGGGATCCCAATGGCGGTCTGGAGCTGGATGAAGGCGTTAGAATCGCCCAGATGATCGACTCCGAACCCATCGACCTGATCAACATTACCACAGGTATTAAGTATAAATGGATCGGTGCTTCTGAGACCGGTGAGAGACCTGACGGAAACCGACTGGACCTTGCCAGGGCCGTGAAGCCTCATGTTAAGACTCCGGTTGCCATCGTAGGAAAGCTTCGTACCGGCGAAATGCTTGAAAGCGTTCTTGATGAAGGTATCGCTGACCTGGTGTGCGTAGGCCGTCAGATGATCTGCGATCCCGACTTCCCCAACAAGCTTCGCTTTGGCAAGGAAGACCAGATCCGCACCTGCCTTAACTGTCTGGAAGGCTGCTATGCAAGTATCGGGAAGAAGCGCGGCGTCCGCTGTGCTCTGAATCCCACAGTCGGTTTCGAAAGCCGTTATGATGACCAGAACCTGCCCCAGGTTCGGGAGCCTAAAAATGTCGTTGTTATCGGCGGCGGTATCACCGGTATGCAGGCAGCTATCACAGCAGCTTCCAGAGGTCATAAGGTTACATTGGTAGAGAAGAGCAGCCGCCTGGGCGGACAGATGCACCTGGCAGCCGTTCCCCCGGCCAAGGAGATGGTTGGCAAGTCCATCGGGTTCTTTACCGGCGAAGTGGAGAGAAAGGGCGTTAAGGTCCTTCTGAACACAGAAGCTACCGCAGAGTCCATCAAGGGCCTGAATCCGGATAAGGTCATCCTGGCTTCCGGTTCCGTTCCCTTCGTACCCCCCATCCCGGGTATCGATGCTGCTGAAGAGTGCTGGGATATCCTGGCTTCCGACAACAAGCCGGAGAACAAGAAGATCGTCATCATCGGCGGCGGTAATGTAGGCTGCGAGACAGCCCTGACCCTCTTAAAGGGCGGCAACCAGATCACCATCCTTGAGATGCTTCCCACTTTATCCAACGGTCAGGAAGCCTCCCACCGGATGAGAGACCTGGAAGAGCTGGACAAGGGCGGCGTAGACGCTCACACTAATGCTGCAGTTCAGGAAGTAAAAGCCAACGGCGTTTCCTACAAGGATGCAGACGGAAGCATGAAGTTCGTCGAAGCGGACATGATCATCACGGCAACAGGCCAGCGTCCGGCAGGCGGAGACCTGGAAGAGGCTCTTCTCGATCTGGGTATCGAAGTGGAGAAGGCCGGCGACGCCATCGCCATGGGCAACCTTAGAATCAATGCTCTGAGCGGATTCATGGCAGGATATCACGCATAAATAAAAGAGAGTAAATTCAGGACAAAGCTTGAATTGAATAAAGATTGAAATAATTAGATATGAAAAATGACAATCACCCGGAACCGCTTATGTGGTTTCGGGTGATTCTTGTTTCTAGGATATGCCCTGATCCAGGACAAAAGTATCAAAAAGAGGAAGGGAAAAAGATAAGTGCCCATAGCTTTCGCTGTGGATGAGACCTTTTCTGATCAGTCTTCGCCGGTATTGGTTGATTTCATCTTTTTTGAGATGCAGGTATTGGTTGATCTCTTTGATTTGACCATCGGGACAGTGGGCTATACCATCGAGAATTCTGCGGTCCTTGGGAGATAATTCAGACCAGATTTTTTCATATACATATTCCTCCAGTATCTGTCGGTATTCATTCATGGCTTCATCCTTTCGGGATTGGTATTTCCAGGTAACATATCCCAAAGCCTGGAAGGCAAAAGGATAGCCTTTTGTTAGCCTTGCCATAAGCAATCCTTCCTCATGGCTTATATTAAATATTCCCTCATAGCTGGATGCAATGCTGCCCAGATTTAAAGGTTCAAGAATGATTTTCGGCGCCCGATA
>CAMOVS010000189.1 GCA_946627575.1 uncultured Lachnospiraceae bacterium | reverse complement strand
GGAGGAAGAGTGATCTACCTCCTCATTCAGGCAGGCGTATGATAGAATCAAAATCATACGCCTGCCTGACTAATAGCTAAATGAAAGACAATTGTTTTTATAGAGGTGAACAGATATGGCAAAGGATAAAATCGTTGTGATCGGAAGCTTGAATTATGATATGGTTCTTAAGGTCCCCCATCTTCCTCTGGCGGGCGAAACCCTGCCTGCGGACGAGACAGCCTTCAGCGCCGGCGGAAAAGGGGCAAACCAGGCAGTCCAGGCTTCCAAGCTGGGAATTCCGGTCTATATGATCGGATGCGTCGGCAAAGATTATCAGGGGGATTTCATGTTGGAATCCGCCAGCAAATATGGTGTTAATACAAGCTACATTCGTAGGACAGACCAGCCTACCGGCATGGGCGTGATCAATGCCGCTCCGGATGGAAGCGTCATGGCCACGATCGTAAGAGGGGCCAATTATGCAGTAAGCAAGGAAGACATTGACTATGCTGAGAATCTTTTAAAGGAAGCAGCCATCGTCATCCTTCAGATGGAAATTCCTCAGGAAATCAACATGTACGCCATCGACAAGGCCAAAAGCTGCGGCTGCAAGGTTCTGATCAACGCAGCTCCTGCGGAAGAGATGCCGGACGCCTACATGAAAAAATGCGACATCATCGTAGTAAATGAAGTGGAAGCCGGTTTCTATCTGGGCCGGGACATCACATCCCCCGAAGAAGCTGAAAAGGGAGCCAAAGAAATGGCGGACAGGTACGGGGCTGATATCATTATGACATTGGGTGCTGCCGGAGCCGTTGTATCCGATGGAGGAAAGATCAGCTTCATTCCATCGAAAAAGGTCGATGCGATCGAAACCACCGGAGCCGGTGACAGCTTCATAGGCGGAGTGGGCTATTCCCTCATGCAGGGTATGGACCTGACCGAGGCCTGCCGTTTCGCAACCCGATGCAGCGCCGTCACGGTCTGCCGGCTTGGAGCCCAGGATTCCATGCCCACCTTGGAGGAGATCGCTGATTAGTAGCCTTCTATTGACAAGGATGACCTGACAAAGTGACAAAACTTGCCAAATTGTTTCAAATTGATGAAAACAAATGGTTGAAATATGGATGAATTTCCTTTATGATGGATATGAAATGATTGTGAAATAATCGCATATCTATGATCCACAGCCGTGAGCCAATGCATTTTTACCGCCAGTTTTTCTGACGGATGGCATGGCAGTGCTTTTATCCGTTGTGAAAGGAATTAACTATGATACCTTATCAAAGAAGGCTGCAGATGCTGCAATTGCTGGAAAAAAGCGAAGTGGTATCTTTGGCAGACTTTTGTAAAGTTCTGAAAAATGTTTCGGAGTCGACTGTCAGAAGAGACTTAAAGACCCTGGAGGCGGAAGGGCAGATTATTCTGCTGAGGGGCGGCGGAGCCTGCCTGAAAAAGGGCTCTTATGAAGTACCCCTTAATTCTAAGTCCATCAAGAATGTCACGGAAAAGGAAGCGATAGCAAGATATGCCGCCGGCCTGGTCAATGACGGGGAATCCATCTATCTGGATTCCGGCAGCACACCCCTGCGTATGGTGCCGCATCTGAAAAATAAAGATATCACCATTGTCACCACCAACGCCATGATTCTTCAGGAGATCCAGGAATCCAAGCTCAAATGCATCCTGATCGGAGGAGAGATTAAGGTTTCTACCGGGTCCATCCTGGGCACCAAGACCAACAGCGAGCTGGCAACCATGTTCTTCGACAAGGCTTTTGTAGGCTGCAATGGTTTCTCTGAAAAAGCAGGGATCAGCACCCCGGACATCCGGGAGGCGGAGAAGAAGCAGATTGTTGGCCGCAATTCGGCGGAAACCTATGTGCTGGCTGACAGCAGCAAGAGCGGAAAAAACACGCTCTGCCGGGCCTTTGAACTGGGTCAGGTTCCCATTATCTGTGATAAGGAGACGGACGTCCTCCTTGCCAGCGGGAATTATCTTATAGCCAAATAAAACCAAGGAATACCAGGGAAGTGCGGCACATCAGATGTTAATCTAGGGTGCCGCTTGTGATAAAGCGTTTTAGAAATGTTTGTGGCCGTGAAGATCAGCGAATCTGGTGCAGGTTTTCACGGTCATTTTCATGAGCACAGGGATACGTTGAGGAACGGCGCTTCATCCTGACCTGGAGATAACATATAACAGGAGGAAAAACATGATTACCATTGCCTACATCGGTTTCGGCGTCAGCGTAAGAGAGTACCATATACCCTACGTGGAGAACCGGGATGATATCAAAGTGAAATACATATACAGACGGGAGGAAGACATCCCGGCCTTTGCCGAGTATGAACCTTTCTATCCGGAGATAGAATTTACAACAAGCCTGGATCAGGTCCTGCAGGATAAGGAGGTGGATCTGGTCGTAGTCAGCGCGCCGGATGCCTTTCATGTTCCCTATGCCAAACAGATTCTTGAAGCCGGCAAACATGCCCTGGTGGAGAAACCATTTGCCCCCACAGCGGCAGAGGCCCGGGAAGTCTTTGATCTGGCCAAGGAAAAAGGACTCATCTGTATGCCCAACCAGAACAGGAGATTCGATGCAGACTTTCTGGCTCTGAAAGAGGTTATGGAAAGCGGCAAGATCGGAGACTTTGTCCGCCTGGAAAGCCATTATGACTATTATAAGACCAATGGCTGGTATGACCACCTGGGTACTCTCTACAACCTGGCTGTTCACACCATCGATCAGGTCATCAGCCTCTTTGGCATGCCGGACTCCACCCACTTTGATGTAAGAAGCATTCATCACCCCGGAGTTGGCGATGACTACTATGACCTGGAATTCTTCTACGGCAATGCCAAAGCATCCGTCAACACTAATATGTGTGTACTTATAGACTATCCCAGATTCACCCTCCACGGAACCAGGGGCAGCTTTACCCTTCCCCCGGTCGTTCATAATTCCGGCAAGAAAAAAGTGGTCGGTCGCCATGTCATCAGCCGGGAACCGGCAGCGGAAGACCGCTGGGGCACCCTGGTCTATATGAAGGAATCCGGCGAGAAAGTCGAAGAAAAGGTTCCGGTAGGCTGCGGTCATTATGAAAGAATCTATGACAACCTGGTAGACGCCATCGAAAACGGAGCAGACAAATGCGTCCGCGACCAAGAAGTCATTCGGGTTCTGGAGATTCTGGAAGAAGCCACAGCGGTCGCAAAATCCCACGCAGAACAGTAATTGGTATACCTGATCGAGAAAAGAATACGAAGACTTCAGCCGATGCGTTTTTATTTCATTTCCCGAGGGATGGTCATAGGATATTTTCCATCAAAACAGGCCTTGCAGACAGGCAGATGATCAACGATTCGGTCAAGATCCTCGATGGAGGCATAGGCCAGAGAATCTGCGGTAATCATACTGCATATTTCTGCGATATCATGGTTGGAAGCAATGAGCTGGGTCTGGGATGGGACATCCGTACCAAAGTAACATGGGTGCAAAAAGGGAGGAGAGCTGATGCGGACATGAACCTCCCTGGCACCGGCCTCTCTCAACATCCGGATCAGCTTTCTCATGGTGGTTCCGCGAACGATAGAGTCATCGATCAGGATGATGCGTTTGTCTTTGACGGCAGACGGAAGAACACTGAGCTTCATATGAACGCCGGATTCTCTTTCCTGCTGGGAGGGCTGTATAAATGTCCTTCCAACATAAGAATTTTTGTGAAAAACAAAACCAAAGGGGATACCTGATTCTTGGGCATAACCTCTGGCAGCAATGAGGCCCGATTCCGGCACTCCCGCAACAAGGTCTGCATCCACGGGTTTTCTTCTGGCAAGGAGCTTTCCTCCCTTGATCCTGGATTCATATACGCTGATGCCGTCTATCGTGCTGTCAAGTCTGGCAAAATAAATCTATTCAAAGATGCAGTG
>CAMOVS010000188.1 GCA_946627575.1 uncultured Lachnospiraceae bacterium | reverse complement strand
GGTGTGACATGGAAGACCGGACTAGAATGAATCCGAATTATGAAGAAGAGCTGATACAGATCATACGGAGTGATATCAGCGAAGAAGAATTGCTGGATCGTCTGGACGATTATCATGAGAATGATATCGCCGGGGCCATGGAGCAGCTTACCAGCGAAGAGAGGCGCCGCCTTTACCGGATTCTGGGGCCGGAGAAATCCTCAGAGATCTTTACTTATCTGGAAGACCCGGATGAATACATCAAGGAGATCTCCATCGAGACAGCGGCCAAGATTATATCCGAGATGGACTCCGATGATGCCGTTGATATCCTGGAAGAGATGGATGACGTCATCCAGGAGAAGCTTGTCAGTCTGATGGATGATGATTCCAGTCGTGATGTCCAGCTGATCCTTTCCTACGATGAGGACGAGATCGGAAGTATCATGACGACCAATTATGTCCTGATCCGCAACAACCTGACCATCCGCCAGGCTATGTCGGAGCTGGTGAGGCAGGCGGGGGAGAATGACAACATCCAGACCATCTATGTAGAAGACCTGGCTCATCATTTCTACGGGGCCATTGATCTAAAGGACCTGATCCGGGCCCGGGAGAAGGATGATCTGCATGATATCATTGCCACTTCCTATCCTTATGTCTATGACCATGATTCGATAGGCGAATGCCTGGACCGGATCCGGGATTATGCCGAAGATTCGATCCCTGTTCTGGGAGAAGATAAGAAGATTGTGGGTGCCATTACGGCCCAGGACCTGGTTGAGATCGTCGATGATGAGCTGGGTGATGACTATGCCAAGCTGGCCGGTCTGACCGCGGAGGAAGATCTTAAGGAGACGACCAGGGAGAGTATGAGAAAGAGGCTTCCCTGGCTGATTATCCTTCTTTTTCTTGGATTGGTAGTGTCATCGGTGGTAGGTGTCTTTGAGAGCGTGGTTGCCATGCTGCCCATCGTCATCTGCTTCCAGTCTCTGATCCTTGACATGGCGGGCAATGTCGGTACCCAGTCTCTGGCGGTGACCATCCGGGTTTTGATGGATGAGAATCTAACAGCCGGGCAGAAGTTCGGCCTGGCGATCAAGGAGCTGAAAGTTGGCTTCTCCAACGGCCTTTTCCTGGGCAGCCTTACCTTCGTTTTCATAGGTGGTTATATCTATTTTTTCAAGCATAATACCCTGCATATGTCATTTCTTATATCGGCATGTGTGGGTATCGCTCTTATGCTGACCATGATTATATCCAGCTTGGTGGGAACCTTGATACCTATGTTTTTCCACAAGCTTAAAGTGGACCCGGCGGTGGCTTCCGGCCCTCTGATCACGACGGTTAATGACCTTGTGGCTGTCATAACCTATTACGGGTTAGCATGGCTCATGTTAATCCAGATCCTGAAACTGTAATAAGCGGACATGTAGATGCCTGATCCTGTAATCGCTACTGCGGGACAGGGGGTTCTGGAAAATAAAGGCGGGTCGGCGCGGGTTCGCCTTAATATAGATGAAACTATATGATCAGACAGGGCAGGGCTCCGGGCTATAGGGCCTAAGCCTGCTCTGCCAACCATAAGCAGCGGATATGCCTGCACTTGTTGAAGGAGATTGAGATGAAGAAAATTAATGTAGGAAGACTGTTTGGCGCCTTTGCGCTTACGGCCGTTTTGGCCCTGTCCGGATGTGGAGGCAGCACTTCAGAGGGGGAATCTAAGGAAAAAACAACAGAGAAAATAGCTGTCCAGAATGACGCTTCGGCGCCTGAGGATATGACGGCACCTGCTCAGGAGTCTACAGAGGGTCTGAATGCCATGGCAACAGCACCTGAGACTACACCGGCTGTGGATTGTTCTTTTACTTTGGAAGGAAAGAACTATACGCTGCCTTTTGACTTTAGTCAGCTCGAAGCGGACGGCTGGACCACAGATACCGATATGAGCCAGGAGCTGAAGGGATATAGCTACACATTTATTCATATCAAAAAAGATGGGAAGGATCAGAACCTTACCATCGATATTTACAATGGCACCGGCAACAATAAGGCATTAAAAGACTGTAAGGTGTCTGAGATCGATATTACGGTTAAAGAAGCAGAGACCTATTCCTTTGCTTTAAGCAACGGACTTAAAGCAGGGGATGACCAGGCTGCTGTAACGGCTGCTATGGGGACTCCGACCAATACCAGTGATTCTGAAAACAGCACATCGCTTTATTACGGTGAGAACAGAGATAAAGGGCAGATCAGTTTTACCTGGTGGAAGGATGCTGACGCTGAGGCTAACGGATCCAACAGCATTTCGGTAGCCTTTTTCCAAAGAGAAGGATCTGTCAGTTCCAGTGAAGTGCCGGCTTATCTGAGTGAATACCAGGCCCCGGCTTCTATGGGAGATGATTTTGATTCGGCCACCTTTATCCTTGATGGCGTGGTTTATAAGCTGCCCTGTCCGGCCGGCGAGTTTGTGAAGAATGGCTGGACCATCACAGATAGCGAAGAGGTTCCCGCCGGTAGAGAGAATTATGGCGGGGAGATGGAAAAAGATGGCGTAAAGCTCCAAGTTAACTATTATAATTATGCTGAATATCAGACGACAGGCGAGAATTGCGCCGTTTCACAGATTGAACTCAGCATGTATGGTGCCAATGATCCTGTGCCTAATCTCCAGCTGCCCAAGGGAATTGGTTTTGGTATGAAGCTGGCGGACCTGGAGACAGCCCTGTCCGGATCTTCCGTGAAGTTTGACAAGTCTGATGGAAGCAGCTCTGTTTCTTATTCTTACGGGGACTATGATAAGGGAGTCGAAGCTTATTTCTGGTACAACACCGAGGATGACAGGCTTGGTTCCATTAAAATCGGAGGGAAAAAGTGGCAGGGTAAATAAAGGTCGTATCCTGATCTGGGCTCTTTGTGAGTAAAAAGCAGACAAAAACCATAAAAATGGTATAGGGATTGCGAAAAATGAGTCAAATAGGTCTGCTTTTCTTGAAAAGAAAGCGATCTGATGCTATAATCAGTTCCTGTTTAACTATTTGACCCAGTGCTTTATTACTATTCAGATCAGGGCCTGCCAAGCAGGAACTGCTCTATCATTAGTCTCAGGCATAAGCATGGGAGATGTGATCTGCATGTATGTGCGGATGGCATGAGGCTTGATGGATGGCGGGGCCGTGGATAGTAAGAGTGTCTAAAAAGCACGTATGAGAGGAGTAAATCGTGGAGAATCTATTCAAACTGAAGGAGAACAATACGACGGTTCGGACAGAGATTATCGCCGGTCTGACCACCTTTATGACCATGGCTTATATAATTGCCTTGAATCCCAACTTGCTGACCGGATTCGGTGCTGAAGGCCAAAGCCTTTGGAACGGCGTTTTCATGGCAACCTGTATTGCCTCCGCTATCGGAACGATCTGTATGGCTTTTCTGGCCAACAAGCCTTTTGTTATGGCGCCAGGCATGGGCCTGAACAGTTTCTTTGCCGTTGTTGTAGCCAATATCGTTACCATCACGGGAACGACTTATCTGGCATCTTTCCAGGCAGCCCTTTGTATTATATTGATTGAAGGTATAGTATTTATTATCCTGTCTGTTCTTAACATCCGACAGAAGATTGTAGAAGCGATCCCTCTGGGAATCCGTCTGGGTATAGCCCCTTCTATCGGTATCATGCTTCTGAATATTGGTATGGGATCCAATGCCGGGATTTATTCAGAAAACGGAGGTCCCTTTTATGCGATGCGTGATTTCTTCGGAGCCCTGACGCCAAGTGTGGCCAGTGGACAGATGGGAACCGGCTATGCCCAGATGGTTCTTACGGTTGTGACTATGTTTGTGGGCCTTTTCGCTATTATTATTCTGGCTCAAAAAGGATTTAAAGCAGCCGTCCTTCTTGGCATGATAGGTGCTTCTATCGTTTACTGGATTGGCGAGGCGGCCTTCCTTGGTACCAATCCCTTCGCCTCTCTTAAAGGAGC
>CAMOVS010000187.1 GCA_946627575.1 uncultured Lachnospiraceae bacterium | reverse complement strand
GATTTCTCCGCCTTCAATCTCGATATAGCCCCACGAAGGCCCGGCGTACCTTCCCCAGGGACCGTCTTTGCTCCACTGGTCCTGAGGTTTTCCGTTTTCATATAATTTTTTGATGGAAAGCTCTTTATCATAGGATGCCAACCTGTTTTCCTCTGCTATATATAGGTCCCCGTTATCTAAAAACATGTCTATATTATCATCCGAATAATAACTGCTGAATGTAATTTTGTTTAGAAATTCCTTCTTATTTAAATCGAAAGACAGGATCTCTTCGATCCACAAAGGTTTTTTTGCTTCTTCATCGTCCGAATTGCTGTTACGATCGTGATGCTGGATTACATCACAGTATAGAATGTCATCACAGATAAGGATCTTATCAATCTCCGTAATTAAACTACAATCATAATAATCTTTGACATCTTCAGGGAGTATGTATTTCGGATACGTTATGTATTTTTTCGGATTAAAAACCTTTTCACATTGGCTCCCATTATCAGGAATATCCCAGACAGGCTTATCTATATCTTTTATTCTCATGATATGATTACTTAAGTCAAAATACACGTAGCCTTTATAATAAAGGGTGGTGTAGTTTAATAAACCGTTTTGTTCGACATCGGTATCAGAATAATCCGAATCAGAGTTTTCTTTTTGGGCCATAGACGCATTGGAGCCGAATGAACCGGATTTGGTATTCTCGGAAGCGGTAATCGAACCTTGATTGGATTGGCACGAAACAGTAGTACACAATAAAAGAATAAATATCAAAAGAAATATCCTAAATAATCTGAATTTAACCATAATTATTTCCCTTTCTTTTCGCTGATTATGGCCTTCCATGGGATAATATGATTAGCAGACAGAGTTTTTTAGTTATATGCAGCCTTGACGTAGTCATGTATCTTCTGCCGGAAGCCTGCGGAAGAACCAGATCAAGGCATAGATGGAAGGAATAATGGTGAGAGCATAGGCCAGAGGCTGGGCTTCCTGAATGCCGGCCAGGCCTCGGATCCTTGCCAGAAGAATCAGGGATGGTATCATGATTACACCGCTTCTTAGAGAGGAGATGAGCGATGCCTGGAGCCTGCGGCCCGTACTCTGCAGCAGCATTTCCGTGATCATTCCAAAAGGAATGAAAAGAAGGGAGACACAGTAAAGGCGCAGGGCCCGGGTGCCTATGCGGATAACTTCCGGATCATCCCGGAATATCCGGATCAGATGGCCGGACTCAAGGATCACCAGGATGCTGATCAGGAGAAGGAGGCCTTCCGCCAGAATAAAAGTAACCTTGAATCCCTTTCGGACCCTGGAATATTTCCCGGCCCCGTAATTGAAGGAAGAAACAGGCTGAAAGCCCTGGCCGATCCCCAGAGCAAAGGAAAAAACGAACATGCTGATCCTTGAAACAATGCTCATGGCTGCGACCGCGGCATCCCCGTAGACGCCGGATTCACGGTTGAGCAGCATGGTGGCTATGCTGGCAAGAGCCTGGCGGATCAGGCTGGGAAAGCCGGTGGCGCATATATTACCGATGACGTCAAAGCTCCAGGACACCTTGCGGATGGACAGCCTGGTCTGGGTCTTGCCCCGAAGGAACATGGACAGGAGGATCAGGAAGCTGATGCACTGGCTGAGGGCTGTGGACAGACCTGCTCCTGCGATTCCCATATGAAAGCCGAACATGAGGATGGGGTCTCCGATGATGTTGAGCATAGATCCGGTAAAAAGACCGATCATGCCCAGGGAAGCCTTGCCCTCATAGCGGAGCATATTATTCATTACGAAAGAAGTAATCATCATGGGGCAGGAAGCCAGGATAAAGAGGATATAGGTTCTGGCGTAGGGGGCGATTGTCTTCGTGCTCCCCAACAGGTAGACCAGGGGGTTGATAAAGATCAGGCCGCCCACCGATATGAAGATGCCTCCAATCAGGGCACAAAAGAATCCGGTAGAGGCTATGCGGGTCGCCCCGTCGTAATTCTTGCTGCCAAGCATCCGGGACAGGATGCTGCCGGATCCCTGGCCGAACATAAATCCGATAGCCTGTATGACGGCCATAAAACCGAAGACGACACCGACCGCCCCGCTGGCGCTGGTACCCAGCTGGCCGACAAATGCGGTGTCAGCCATGTTATAAATGCTGGTGACCAACATGCTGATAACGGTAGGAACAGACAGGGACACGATCAATTTATGAACCGGGGTCTCTGTCATTTTTTTATACTGTGCTTCTCTTGTATCCATAATCAAAGCCTTTCTGCAAGAATTATCATTCTCTTCTTTCCGCTTTATAGAGTTTTCTGCTATATGGAGCTTTCCCGGGGAAAGCATCCTGCAAGTGTATTTATTGTAAATCAGCTTTCCGGCCTCTGCAAGCGGTAAATTATACGAACATATGTTCATTTTGTGCTTGATTTATTTTGGGGCTTATGATATAGTAACTACACTCTCAGATCAGCCGGTGCCTGCATGGGAGGATCTCCGGACCGGTCGTGTTAATATGCATGGATCTGTATCGGACAGGATCGGTTTTAGGAAGAATTACAAGAGGAGGATTTTAAGTATGCTTGAGATAAAGAACCTGTACTTTCAGGTGGATGATGAAGGACAGGATAAGGAAATAATTCGTGATATCAGCCTGACCATTCCTGATGGGAAGCTGGTTGTGATTACCGGGCCTAACGGAGGAGGCAAGTCTACGCTTGCCAGATTGATTGCAGGTATAGAAAAGCCGGATTCCGGCAGGATCTATTTTAATGGAGAGGATATTACCGACCTTTCCATCACCGACAGAGCAAGGAAGGGGATCGGCTTTGCCTTTCAGCAGCCGGTCAAGTTCAAGGGCATCCAGGTGCTGGATCTTCTGCGCCTGGCTGCAGGTAAACAGATCAAGATATCCGATGCCTGTGAGTATCTGGCAGCGGTAGGTCTGTGTGCCAGAGATTATATCAACCGTGAGGTGAATGACAGTCTGTCAGGAGGGGAGCTTAAGAGAATTGAGATCGCAACCCTTCTGGCTAAGTCGTCTGCACTTTCCATCTTCGATGAACCGGAGGCGGGAATTGATCTCTGGAGTTTCCAGAACCTGATTGAAGTCTTCCAGAATATGAGGGAGAATATAAAAGACAGTTCGATCCTGATTATTTCTCATCAGGAGAGGATCCTGAATATTGCTGATGAAGTGATCGTTCTTAAAGACGGCCAGCTTACCGAGCAGGGCAGGAGAGAGGAGATTCTTCCCGGTCTGATCGGGACGGCATCCGCTGTCGCAGCCTGCAGAAAAAGCGGCGTCGATCTTGGTAAAGAGGAGAACGCAGGGGTTCAGTGATTCTTATAACTTGTGTATAACTATAATATAGAGGTGCCTGTTTTTTTTCATGAATGCGTAACAGTCATGACATAGAGAACCGTGCATCCGACCATTTTGGCCTATATATGTTTTTATTAATATAGAGGAGACAATGACATGATCAAACTTGATGAAATACAGATGCGATTACTGAGGGAGGTGGCAGACCTTCACAGTGTTCCGGAAGGAGCTTATAACATCCGGTCCAACAGCCAGGCTGTGGGTAGGGTGTCCACGGCTAATATCGAGATTACACCCAAGGAGGATGTAGCAGGGATTGACATTCGGATCAAACCCGGTACCAGGAATGAAAGTGTTCATATCCCTGTTGTTATGACCCAGAGCGGACTTACGGAACTGGTTTACAATGACTTTTATATCGGTGAGGACTCGGATGTGACCATTGTTGCCGGCTGCGGTATTGACAACTGCGGTCCTAAGGATTCCGAACATGACGGCCTTCATCGCTTCTTTGTAGGCAAGAATGCCCGGATCCGCTATGTGGAGAAGCATTATGGCTCAGGGGATGGGAGCGGGAAGAGGATCCTGAATCCCGGAACCGAAGTATACATGGAAGAAGGAAGCCAGGCGGAGATGGAGATGGTCCAGATCAAGGGTGTTGA
>CAMOVS010000186.1 GCA_946627575.1 uncultured Lachnospiraceae bacterium | reverse complement strand
GTGAAGATTGATTCCATGTTTTTTGAATTGATCATACACCTTTCTCATAGCACCTTCACTAGGGTGTAAATTTATTTCACTTTGTTTAGTGTATTCAATCCATAAAACATGTCCGGGAATATAAGGCTGATACATCCAGTCAATCTCGACAAATATATCCTTGACTTTTGGATCTGCACCCATTCTTTTTAAATCAAGATCGATAGTTCCATCATTATCAGTGTCGACACCATTTATTTCCCAATCATCTGGAAGGCCATCTCCATCGGTATCTGATACTGATTCATATACCCAGTCAGCAATATCGATCATTAATTTATAATAATCAGATGAATTGATATCAATATATTTTCCGCCAGTAAGTCTGAATAACTTTTCAAAATGCTCCTCAAAAGCAAGCTGTCCTACTATTGTGACATGCACTCCGTTATTTCTGAAATACGCCACACACTCATCCATACTTCTGATTGAATTGCTGTCAGAACTGTCTTTGTAATCATCATCCGTCAGCAGAAATACAAATTTCTGTGCATCATCTCTCCATACAATATCACTGTCTATTATTTTTGCGAAAGCATCTGTAGGAGTTTCCGGATTGTCTCCACCGCCATCAGGATAGATACTGTTAAACTGATCAACAATCTTGCTTGAATCATCTGACCACTTTTCACCATCTATCGTATGTACCAAAGTAGAATCATTACCATCTTCGATAATATCTTTGTAATCAATAACAGCTAGTCTTATATCAACATCTTTATCGTTCAAATAATTCACAAAAAATGAAAGATTTGAGCGGACAGATTCGATATAAGTGCCCATTGATCCCGTTGAATCTATTACGAAAATAAAGTCTGCAGGTTTTCCATAATCAAATTGCTCTGCTTTTGCTCCCAGATACTGTATTCTTAGCTCAATATTTTTTTCTTCTTCATCAGTTAAAACAGGATTATTCTGATTTTCAGCCTGTTCCTGATCGTTAGCAGCAACAGGCTCATCATCTGAAGATACAGTATTACCTGCACCAGTATCAGAATTGGAATCATCCATAGAATCTCCATCGCCCATCAACTCCGGTTCAGAATCTTCTACAATCCTATCCTCTGATTGATTTCCATCATTTTCATCACTGGATTCTACTGCTTCAGAATCCTCTGTTTCAATATTCGTATCTTCCACATTCTCACTAGCAAACACTGTTGTGTTAAATGATGTAAGCACCAGGGCAATTATGAAACTATTTATCAGCAATGCTCTCAATATTTTAGCCATCTCTTACTCCTGCAATAAACCAAATTACTCACTACAATAATCTATAAGAACACTTTTTTCAGTGATGGTTATAACTGCCCTTTCAAAAGGTCAGCCATAATACATCTGCTTCTCCAAGATAAAGTCCAACTTCCCGTATCGTCTCCTCACAGCTAACCAGAAGGTCGGAAATAAGCTTTCTCTGATGCCTGCTGTATCTGACCGCCATGGGGTCGGGGCGGAGTTCCTTTGCTGTTCCTCTCACCGGCAGGATCCATCCTGCGAAGGAGGAAAGGGCTTCCTCTTCCTCCGAAAGGGCTCCTTCCAGGGCCTGAAGGATCCTGGTCCTCAGGGACTCGTCCAGGAACAGCCCCAGATCCTCCCTGTGGTCGGTGTAAAAGCGGGGATCCGCCAGGGGACAGGCAGGTGCCGTAAGGTCTTCTCTGATATCAAAAAGAGACCGCCTTCCCACATAGGGAAAGGCCCTGATGCCCCGCCTTTCAAGGGCCTTGGTCAGAGCATTGATATTGTCGGGTCCTAGAGAGACTCCCAGGCCGCAGGTGTATGCGGGGGCATCTCCAAAGTCTTTTCCTTCCGGATCTGCAGGGAGCCTGTCTGCCAGGGCCTCTGCCAGGGCCTCCGCCCGGGCCTCTGCCCTGCCTTCGGATAATAAGGAAGGAGAAGCCGGCGAAAAGAAAGCCTCCCAGTCGGAACATATAGAAAATGGATCTTCCCTCCCGGAGCTGTCCTCACATGTCAGGTCCTGCAGGCGGAAAAGGGTCTCCTGCCTGAAATAGTCTTCCAGATACTGGCGGATCTTGCCGGTGATATATCTGCCCTCGGGAAAAGTTCCCGTTTCCCGAAACTCTATCATAAAAGCCTGATAGATTTCCAGAAAAAGTTCCATGCGGATCAGCATTTCCTCAAGGCTCCCCGAAAGGGCCGGAAGAACAGACCCGCAAATCTCGTAATAAAGGACTGAGAGAGGCCTTCCCAGATCCTCTCCCAGTTTTTGGCAGGCAAAGGAAGGGCAGGCAAAGCTTTTCTCATAAGCCCCCGGCGAGATCTCATCAAAGATCTCTACTGCCAGGCGCCCCCTCCTTTCCTCATCTCCTTCCTCTGCAAGAGAAAGGATGGTCAGGATCAGGCGGGCCAGAGTCTGAAAAAAGTCTTCGAAGGATGCTTCCACCATGCCCTTTTCTTCCGGGATCTCCCGGATGCGTTCGGACGCAAGAATATAGCGTTCCTTAAGCAAATCGTCTCTCCTGTTTCTTATTCTTTTACGCCGTACTCGCTGTAGTACTGGTCCATAGCCTTCTTCATCTTTCCGTCGATCACAAGCTTTCCGTCGATGGGATTCCTGTTAAGATACTCTGTTACTTCCTTCATGTTGACAATGGAATAGACGGGGAAGCCGTACTTTTCCCTGATCTCCTGGAGGGCAGAGACCTTGCCGCCCTTGCCTACTTCCATGCGGTTGAGAGAAACTACAAGACCTACGATATCCACGTCTGCCTGGGCATAGAGGATGGGAACGGTCTCCTCGATGGACTGGCCGGAGGTGGTCACGTCCTCGATGATCATGACGCGGTCGCCTTCGTGGAGCTTGGTGCCCAGAAGGATGCCCTTGTCGCCGTGGTCCTTGATCTCCTTGCGGTTGGCGCAGTAGCGGATATCTCTGCCGTAGAGCCTACTGATGGCCATGACCGTAGCCACTGCCAGGGGAATACCCTTGTAGGCGGGTCCGAAGAGAACGTCGAAATCCAGACCGTAATGGTCATGGATGGCGCGGGCATAGTACTCGCCCAGCTTGATCAGCTGGGAGCCTGTCTTATAGGCGCCTGCGTTCATAAAGAAGGGAGACTTTCTTCCGCTCTTTAAGGTAAACTCTCCGAACTTCAGCACATGGGAATCCACCATGAATTCAATAAACTCTTTCTTGTAATCTTCCATTTCGTAATAGCCCTTTCAAAACATATATTTGTACCGCCTCCCCCGAGACGAAACATGTACATAGAAAGCTGTATGATGCAGCCGGCCGGATCCGGGTCCGGTCAGACCTTCCCTCAGCGGCTCGCGATGGCTTCCCGCAGGTCCTCAATCATATCCACGGCTGCGGCCCTTGCGGCCTCCGCAAAGCCCTCTTCGCCGAAGCGGGCGTAGGCTTCCTTCTGATAGGCGGCGATGATGCCGCGGGAGGAATTGACGATGGCTCCCAGGCCGTCTTCGTTGAAGAAGTAGCTCAGGTCCTTTCCTGTCGCCCCCTGGGCTCCGTAGCCGGGTGCCAGGATATAGGTATGGGGCATCAGGGCTCTGAGGATCTTTCCCTGCTCCGGATAGGTGGCTCCTACCACGGCGCCCACGTTGGAGTAGTCCCCCTCCATGGAGGCTTCGCCCCACTCCCGGACCTTTTCGCCCACCAGCTCGAATACGGGGCGTCCGGACCGCGTCAGAACATCCTGGAACTCTCCGGAAGAAGGGTTGGAGGTCTTGACCAGGACGAAGATGCCCTTATCACATTCATTGCAGACATCCACGAAGGGCTTTATGCCGTCGGTGCCAAGATAGGGATTGACGGTGGCGAAGTCCTCGTCAAAGGCAGGAAGCTTCTCCCCGTCCACGGCGATCCTTCCCAGATGGGCAATGGCGTAGGCGGCGGAGGTGGATCCGATATCGCCTCTCTTGACATCGCCGATCACAATGAGGCCCTTTTCCCGGCAGTAGTTCACAGTCTTATAATAGGCGATCATGCCGGGGATGCCGAACTGCTCGTACATGGCCACCTGGGGCTTTACGGCAGGTACGATATCCGCCACAG
>CAMOVS010000185.1 GCA_946627575.1 uncultured Lachnospiraceae bacterium | reverse complement strand
AGTGAGGGTGATTTAAAGAGTTTTATGCCGGTAGACAGGGAGATGCATCGATATATCGAAAACATCTTCCGCTATGAAGATCTGAGGGTATGGCTCCTTGACGGAGATGAAAGTGCTAAAGAGAATCTGGTGGCCATGCTCCGGGATTCCGAGGATGAAACAGATCAGGAGATACTGGAGCTTGTGACAAATGGCTATTTCATCACGGATTCTAAGGATGGAGGGAGATTTAACAAGGGGCTCTATCTTATTGGGTACAGTCCTGCAAAGTACCTGGTAACCATGAGGATCCCTTTGGCTGATATTCGCCAGAGCGCGGCGGTTAGCCGGCAGCTTATGCTGCGAATCGGACTTGTCGGTATTCTGATCGGCTGTATTATCATGTTCTCTTATGCCTCTACCTTTACCAAGCCTATAAAAGAGATTGCAGCGGCGTCAGAAGAGATGTCCGAGCTGAATTTTGATGTAAAAGTCAGGACAAATCGAAAAGACGAAATAGGGATGCTTGGGCGCTCGATCGACAGAATGTCCGAACAATTAGAGCAGACGGTGGCAGATCTGAAGTTAGCCAACATCGAGCTCCAGAAAGATATAGAGAAAAAGGAACAGATTGATGAGATGCGCAAGGACTTTCTTTCTCATGTCAGTCATGAATTGAAGACCCCCATTGCCCTGATTCAGGGATATGCCGAGGGACTAAAAGAGAACATCAATGAAGACGAAGAGAGCAGAAACTTTTATTGTGATGTAATCTCAGATGAAGCAGCCAAGATGAATAATCTGGTTCGCAAGCTCCTGAATCTGAACCAGATCGAGTTCGGCAACAATACTCTTGATATGAGGCGCTTTGACCTGTATCAATTGATCTTCAATAAGATTGCGGCTTCTAATATCTTATTTGAGAAAAAAGGAGTCAAGGTTGTTTTTGATGAATCCGGTCCGACTTACGTCTGGGCTGATGAGCTTATGATCGAAGAGGCTTTTAGCAACTATCTATCCAATGCTCTTAACCATGTGCCTGACGGAGGCAAGATACGCATCTATTTCCAGCAGGATGAGAAGAACCTGAGACTCCATGTCTTTAACCAGGGTAAGCCGATTCCTGCAGAGGATATTGATAAGATCTGGATCAAGTTCTACAAGGTGGATAAAGCGAGAACCCGGGAATATGGAGGAAGCGGCATCGGTTTATCGCTGGTAGCTGCCACAATGGAAGCCCATGGCAAGTCGTATGGTGTTGATAACATGGAAGATGGTGTGGACTTCTGGTTTGACCTGGATCGTGAGAACCTGTAGATGGCGTGTCCTTATTCAAGACCTGGTCTTAATGAAAAGTGTATAAAAGAAAATGAGGAATAAAAAAGGGTGTTCTGAAGTCCACACAGATGAATGGACTTCAGAACACCCTTTCTATTTTCGTTGGAAAAAATCCTGATATATAAAGGATGAACTATAAACTGATCAGATAAGTCTTTTCAATCAGCCTTATTAGTCTTCGTAGAGAGCGAAGCATCCGGACTCGTCTTCATTGAATACATAGTATACAGCGTTCTCTTCCGGTTTGATATAGAGATCCATAGTCTTAAGATCTTTGATCTTACGATCCTGGTTTCCTTCGTCAACCCAAACTTTTTTAGCGTTAGCAATTACTTCTTTACTTTCAATCTGCTTGCCTGCAAACTCCACGTTAAATGTAGACTTCATAGAATGAATTCTCCTTTCAACAAGAACTTTAGTTTTATTAATCGTTATTTATAATATACCAAGCTTCTGAAAAAATCAATCAATATTGAGATTTTGAGCTCTTTCGATAAAGGAATCAAGCTTTTGAGGGTGATTTTGTGTATAAAATACCGAATGTAAATGCTTTATGGTATTGGGAATAGAGTAAAATGTATAGAAGAAAGATCCCCATACGCTTAAACGCACTAATGCAAAGAAGCATGATCTGTGTTAGAATGAATGGCAGAGCGTGGATAGGAATGAGAACAGACCATCATGATGTGATGAAATCCTGGCAATGCTTTATAAACTGAAAGACATGAAGGATCGAAAGAATAGTAAAAGAATAGTATGAGAATCAGACATTCCGCTAAGGAAGATATCGACAGAATCATGGAAATCTATGCCTGGTCCAGAAGATTTATGGCTGACCATGGCAATCCAAACCAGTGGGGACCTACTAACTGGCCTCCACGTCCATTAATTGAAAAAGACATAGAAGAAGGATGCTCTTATGTCTGTCTGGATGAGTCGGATAACATTATAGGAACATTTTATTATATATTCGGCAGGGATATCGAACCGACATACCGAGAGATCGAGGATGGAAAATGGATAGATGACAGTCCCTATGGGGTTGTACATCGAATAGCCGGGGACGGATCGGTGAAGGGGATCGGCAGCTTCTGCATCAACTGGGCATATGACCGCAGTCTTCATCTTAGGATCGACACCCATGGGGATAATATTGTTATGCAGAATCTGTTGAAGAAACTCGGTTTTGTTCACTGTGGAACAATCTATGTGGAGGAAGACCATTATCCCAGGCTGGCATTTGAAAAATGCTGAAGAAGATTGTGATGATAGCTTGGTGATTCAGATTAAAAGCAGGGAAAAACAAATTGATTTATTTGATACCCAAACTAAAACCTGTAAGAGAGAGGAAATACAATGGTTGCAATTATCGATTACGATGCCGGTAATATCAAAAGTGTGGAAAAAGCGGTAAACCATCTGGGTGAACAGGCTATTATAACCAGGGACAAGGATCGTATTCTCGCTAGTGACCGGATCATATTACCTGGAGTTGGAGCTTTCGGCGATGCTATGGAAAAAATACGAAGATATGGTTTGGAGGATGTAATCCGAAAGGCGGTGGACGGAGGAACTCCTTTTTTGGGAATCTGTCTGGGCCTGCAGCTCATCTTTGAATCCAGCGAGGAAAGCCCGGGAGTAAAAGGCTTGGGTCTCCTCCCCGGAAAGATCCTGAGGATACCGGAAGCCCCGGGATTGAAAATACCTCACATGGGCTGGAATTCCATCAGAATCAGCGGACATGCCGGAAAGCAGAGCGGGGAAGAAGGGAAACTCTTCCGAGGAATTGAAGAAGATCCTTATGTATACTTTGTTCATTCCTATTATCTTCAGGCAGAGCATGAAGAGGATATCGCTGCCACATGCGAGTACGGAGGAACTCTTATTCATGCGGCGGTTGAGCATGAGAATATCTGTGCATGCCAGTTTCATCCGGAAAAGAGCAGTTCAATCGGACTTACGATTCTGAAGAACTTTATCCAATGATAAGTCCCTATCTTGCGGCAGAGGATTCAAACTATAGGCACGTGGAGACGCTTTCGACATCGCATAGTTTGTCAGAAGCGTTAAGATAATATCGATTGATATAGAGGAGAATCATACATGTTTACAAAGAGAATTATACCCTGTCTTGACGTGACCGGCGGCAGGGTTGTGAAAGGGGTTAATTTTGTCAATCTGATTGATGCCGGAGACCCTGTGGAGATTGCCAAAGCCTATGATGCGGCGGGAGCGGATGAGCTTGTATTCCTGGATATCACTGCTTCATCCGATGCAAGAAAAACAGTGGTGGATATGGTAAGACGAGTCGCCGAATGTGTTTTTATTCCCTTTACCGTTGGCGGTGGGATCCGCACGGTCGATGATTTCAGGGAAATTCTTAGGGAGGGGGCGGATAAGGTATCCGTAAATTCAGCCGCAATTATGAGGCCTGAATTGATCTCAGAAGCAGCGGAAATCTTCGGCAGCCAGTGTGTCGTTGTAGCCATTGATGCCAAAAGACGCGATGACGGAGGCTGGAATATCTTTAAGAACGGCGGAAGGATCGATATGAAGATCGATGCCGTGGAGTGGGCTATGAAAGCCCAGGAGCTTGGAGCTGGTGAGATCCTTCTTACCAGTATGGACTGTGATGGAACCAAGGCCGGCTACGATATCGAACTGACAAGAACCATTTCGGAGAATGTATCCATCCCGGTTATTGCATCCGGAGGAGCCGGTACAAAAGACAACTTCCTGGATGCCTCCACTCA
>CAMOVS010000184.1 GCA_946627575.1 uncultured Lachnospiraceae bacterium | reverse complement strand
ATGGAAGGCAGCTAAAGCTGCTGCGCAACTCGCGCGGAATCGTCAAGACGATTCCGATTGAAAATGCAGATTATTTTGACGGTCGCCTGACGGGCGACCGTTTTTTTCATGCGGTCTGCTATACTGGCCTCACAACAGAGAACAAAAAGCAGCCGGAGCCGGTAAATGATGTATGGATTTGCCCGCTTAAAGGCCTGGCTGCAAATTATAGCAGCTGCCCAGGCAGCAGAAAGTGAGGTCAGATATGAAAAAAGGATTAACAGAGCTTGTATTTATCATTGACAGAAGCGGGTCTATGGCAGGACTGGAAGCGGACACCATCGGCGGATTCAACAGCCTTTTGAACAAGCAGAGAAAGGAAGAAGGAGAGGCTTTCGTGTCTGTGGTTCTTTTTGACGACCAGACGGAAGTTCTTTATGACCGGGTGGACATCCGCAAGGTGGAGCCGATGAATGACAGCCAGTATTATGTACGGGGTTGCACGGCCCTTCTTGATGCGGTGGGCGGAGCCATTCATCACATAAAAAATGTACACCGCTATGCCAGGGAGGAGGATGTGCCGGAGAAAACCCTTTTCATCATCACGACAGACGGCATGGAGAACGCCAGCCGCAGCTACAGCTATGACAAAGTTCGCCGGATGGTGGAGAAGGAGCAAAAGAAGCACAACTGGGAATTCCTCTTCCTGGGAGCCAACATGGATGCCATCCAGGTCGCCGGACGCTTCGGAATCCATAAAAGCCGGGCGGTGACTTATGAGAACGACCAGGCAGGGACCCGGCTTAATTATGAGGTCATGTCCAAGGCTGTCAGCTGTGCAAGAGCCTCGGCATCTTCCATGGAAATGAAGGCGGCTTTTGACGGGGATGAGCTCTTCGCTCCCATCCGTGAGGATTACAAGCGGAGACATAAAAGGTAAGCGGCAGGAGAAACTCGCACGAAAGGGCGAAATCTATGAAAGCCCGCGAATGAAATCCTTGATCAGGGCCAAAACCTCCCTGGTAAGATTGTTGGGCAGGTAATAGGGGGTAGATTCCGCTGCGATTCCTGATACCTCCCGGTATCCGGCCTGTCGGGCCAGCATTTTTGCCCGGTACAAGTGGAAGTTGTTGGTTACGATGGCCACGGGGACATCTCCCGTCAGGCGGAAACTATTCTGAAGATTCTCCCGGGTTGTCATGGATTCTTTTTCTATGATGACCCGGCTTTCTTTCGGGAGACCATGCTCTGTCAGATACTTTCTCATCCCTTCTGCCTCCGGCCAGGGCTCATTTTTTCCCTGGCCTCCGGACAGGATGAGGATGGTCTTCGGATGCTCTTTCAGATAGTCGGCTGCAGCATCCAGCCTGTATGTAAGAACCCGGCTAGGCCCCTTTTCTCTGACCTGGGCTCCCAGAACGATAAGGTAGTCCGGATGGTCATCCGCCATTTCATGAGAGGCCGATAGGATCAATAGAAGCAGGACCAGATAGATGGCACCGCCCAACCCTATGAGGCCGATCAGCCCGTGCCGGATATGCAGAGGGATTCTGTCTGTAATTCCTTTCCGGATCAGCTCCGACAGGATAAACCCTGCGGATCCCAGAGCCAGCCAGAAGAGGAAAAAAGAGGATCCGGTTTGGAGCCTGGCAATGGATAGACCGTACAAAATAAGTATTAAACTGATGGCTTTTAAGATAATCGGCATCTTTTGTTTTCTTTCTTTGCGATTTTTGCGTCGCTTTCAGCACAAATTCATGGTATTCTTATGGAAACAAATCGTATATTACCAAGGAGGAACCCTATGAAATTCATCTCATGGAATATAGACTCGCTCAATGCCGCCCTTACCGGAGCCAGTCCCAGGGCGGAAATGTCCAGAGCTGTTCTGGACAAGATTGCCATGGAAAATGCGGACATTATTGCCCTTCAGGAGACCAAGCTTCCTGCAGGGGGCATGAACAAAAAGCAGGCTGCGGCCCTTTCTGCTTATTTCCCGGATTATGAAGTTGCCTGGGTCAGTTCCAGAGAGCCGGCCAGGAAGGGATATGCCGGTACTATGGCTCTTTACAGGAAGGAGCTGGATGTTAAGGTGGATTATCCTGCTATCGATGCTCCCGAACCCATGGATCTGGAAGGACGAATGATCACCCTGGAGCTTCCGGACTTTTTCTTTAACCTGGTTTATACACCCAATGCCGGCGACGGTCTTAGGAGATTGGGGGAAAGGCAGGTCTGGGACAGGCAGTATGCGGCTTACCTGAAGAAACTGGATCAAGATAAGCCGGTTATATCCTGTGGAGATTATAATGTAGCCCACAAGGAAATCGATCTGGCTCATCCGGAAAGCAACCATCGGTCGGCTGGCTTTACTGATGAGGAGAGGGAAGGATTTAGCCAACTGCTGGCATCCGGTTTTACAGACAGCTTCCGCCATATCCACGGTGACATTGAAAATGTTTATTCCTGGTGGGCCCAGAGGGTGAAGACCAGCAAGATCAATAACAGTGGATGGAGAATCGATTATTTCCTGGTCAGCGACCGTATTAAGACCAAGGTCACAAGATCGGAGATGATGGATTCCGGTCCTCGTCAGGATCATACCCCGCTTTTGATGGAAGTTGATATATAGGTGGCGGCAGCTGCAGATCTGTGGGCAGATCAGTCCAGGAGAAAAAAGGCTTTCTGTAAGACAACTTTGCTGGAAGGAAGCGTGAATTACAGCATTTCCAGCAGGTCGGCTGCTGCTTCAGGCAGCTGGGAAAGGGAATCGATCGACCGATCGGGATGATGGGCCTGGCCGAAGCCGTAGGTTGCGTAGATAAAGGGAATACCGGCCTGGCGGGCTGCCTGCTCGTCCCCCGCCGTATCTCCTATATAGACGGCCCGGCTGATTCCGTTTCTTTCCATCAGAAGCTTTATGTTTTCTCCCTTGTTCAGTCCGGTTCTTCCGGACAGCTCATAATCTTTAAAGGCATCTGTGAAACCGTGGGCTTCCAGGAAGGCTTCAATATAGCCTTCCTGACAATTGCTGACGATGTAGAGATCATAGTTCTCCTTCAGGAGAGTTATGATCTTTTCTATATTATCATACAGCTTTGCCCCGCTTTCTCTCAAGTATACAGCCTCTGCCCGGCCGCATTCATCCATCAGAGGAACATGGAAAGACTCCTCCCGGTCGGGAAACAGTTCCTTGCCGATCTCCAGCATGGTTTTGCCCATAAGCTGATTCAGGTCCTCCATGGTCACCCTGAGAGGCACTTCAGGATACTTCTCGAAGACACGGTTCCATATCCGACAGACCTCTTCCCGGGAATCCCACATAGTTCCGTCCAGATCAAATATAATAGCCTGATTTTTTTGTTTTCCTTTCATGATATCGATTCCTCTTCCCGGTACTGATCCAGATACCGGTTCACTGACCGGGACATCTCAACAGCAAAATCCGATTGATATTTTCTCTTGCAAAAAGCCTGCAGCCAGCTTTCGTAGGATTCCTTTTTATTGCCTTTCATGATGGCTTTCTTTAACTGATTCCGATCCAGCCGCTGATATTTGTTTTCGCTTACGATGTACTCCAAGGATGCTCTCTCCGGTTTCTTTCGGTCAGCCTGCTGCTTTGTGGGATAGCCGAAAACCAGGAGGGCGGCAGGGAATACATAGTCCGGCAGGCCCAGGATCTCTCGCTGCCTTTCTATATTTTCCATGATATCGCCGATATAGCAGGAGCCGATCCCGTAGGACCAGGCGGCCGTCACGGCATTCTGGGCTGCGATCAGGGCGTCATCCACGGCGATCATCAGGTCTCCCGGGCCGGGTTTTCTGGGCTGACAGCCTTCGTAGCTGTAGGCATCATACCATTTGAGGCAGTCGGCACAGAAGACAAGAACCAGCTTGCCCTTGGCGATAAAGGGCTGGTGGTCGCAGGACTCGCTTAGAGCCTCTTTGATCTGCGGGTCTGTGACCCTGATGATGGAATACAGCTGCTGATTACCAGCCGTAGGGGCCATAGCTGCTGCGGTAAGGATCTCCTGTACGATTTTTTCATCTATATCCTGGTCCGTGAAAGCGCGGACAGACTTCCTTTCATA
>CAMOVS010000183.1 GCA_946627575.1 uncultured Lachnospiraceae bacterium | reverse complement strand
ATACCCAGTCCGCGGCTGATATCGCCCTCGGGATTGGTCCCGAATTCATATTCATTTCCGGGAAGGATGGCGTTAAGAATCACGCCGGCCAGGGCTGCGATCGCAAGGCTTGTTAAAGTAATGCTGGTTCCTCCCACAGTGAAGGTCAGACCACCGGTAAAACCAAGGCCGCAGACCAGAATCACCGCTGCGATAATCAGGTTTCTGGACTGGGTGAAATCCACTTCATTCTCCACCACGTTACGAACACCGATCGCCGAGATCATTCCGTAAAGGATAAAACTGATACCACCGACAATCGCACTGGGCATGGATCCGATGATCCCTGCAATCTTGGGGAAAAAGCTCAGTACAACAGCAAAGCAGGCTGCTATCCGGACTACAGCCGGATCATAGACATGGCTCAGTTCCAGAACGCCGGTATTCTCACCATAAGTGGTATTGGCCGGACCACCGAAAAGGCCAGCCAGGGCAGTTGCCAGACCATCACCGGCCAAAGTCCTGTGAAGACCCGGATCCTCGATGTAATTCTCTCCAACCGTAGCAGAAATAGCACTGATATCTCCGATATGCTCCATCATGGTCGCAATCGCGATCGGAGCCATAACCAAAATAGCGGTCAGATCAAAACGGCAGATCTGAAAAGGCGGCAGGCCAATCAGTCCGGCCTTGGCAGCTGAAGTAAAATCAAGAATCGCTGACCCATCCGCATTGGTCATGCCGACGGCATTCATGATCAGGGCAGCCGCATAGGAGATCACCACACCCATAAGAATGGGAATGATCTTGAACATACCCTTACCCCATATATTAAAGACAACAACAACTCCCAGAGCAATCAGAGCCAGCAGCCAGTTGCTGGAAGCATTGGCGATAGCTGACGGGGCCAGGCTCAGACCGATACAGATAATAATCGGCCCGGTAACAACCGGCGGAAGAAAACGCATAACCTTCTTCACACCCACAGCCTTGATAATCAAAGCCAGAACAATATACATAAGACCCGCCACAACGATACCACCGCAGGCATAAGGCACCTTCTCGCCCATGCTCATGGATGCATAAGGCCCGGACTTCAGGTGAGCCACGGTCTCAAAACCACCCAGATAGGCAAAAGAAGAACCCAGAAAAGCCGGCACCTTCAGCTTAGAGCAGACATGAAATAAGAGGGTTCCAATCCCGGCACACATTAATGTAACCTGAATGGATATCCCCTCTCCTTTAAAATAATTACTCACCAGCAGCGGCACAAGAATTGTAGCGCCAAACATAGCGAACATATGCTGCAGACCAAGCACCAGCATCTGAGGAATTCCTAAAACCCTTGCATCACGGATCGCATTCTCTCTCTCTGCCATCATTCCCTCTCTTTCTTCGTCTCAATTGATCATATCCAAATTACTCCGTTCTCTATTATACATAAATCGGAGAAAAAAACCACCCTCAGATTCAAATCTTTCAAAGGAATGCTGAGGGCAGGGAAGTGTGATGTCTTTTAGAATTCTGTCTTGCAAGGATACTTCCTCCGTTATTATACCATTTACCTGCTAAGATAATGGTCTGTGACTAGCTGCACCTCATCATTAATCCTCTACATAGAACTCTCCTGAAGCCTTATCAAATGAAAAAAAGATAAGTCGGTGCTTATGATAGTCTTCGAAATAACTTTCTACTGCTACATAATCGCCTTGCCGGTCAGATTCATAATCCGTCTCGCATAATTCGGCATAGTCTCTGGAGTATAATCCGAATTCTTCATACTGCCCGGATATCTCCGCCACATAGGGTTGGGGTTCGGAATCATATCCTTCCTCCCTGACCCCATAGACGAAAGAGAGGGAACCGGATCCTCCTGCATATTTTTCCCAGACCAGAAACTTATAGTGACTGGCAGATATAAGGGCCGGATTCCCGGACGAGTCCTCGTGGAGGTAGCCAAAGGTCAATTCATCTTCCTCCAGCATGCTCCAGCACTCTCCGGATACTCCTGACATGTAGTATATATTCACGTTATTATAGCCGGTAAACTCATCTTCTTCTCCGGTGATGACGTAGGCTTCATCATTTTCATCACCATTGAAATCTTCTTTTATAAAATAAATGATATCCCCGAATGGTATTTCTACCTGGTTGCGGAAGTTTTCCTCCGTGAGGAAATCATCCGGATCTGTATTGTCTTCATATTCATCATGAAGCGCTCCGTTGGTCAGTCTGCCCCAGGGAGTATCATCCCAGTCACTAGCTTTGACGATTAAGCGGCCATCGGTATCATAGACATCGAGATTGCTTGCTAGAACTGAATGAGCATAGCTTGTGAAGGAATCATAGGAGCCCTGCAGGTCAAATTCTCCATCGGATGTATTCCTGTAACGGTTAAAATCACTGTGACTCTGGTCGCCTTCAAGGGTCAGGCTGCCTCCATCATTCCAGATAACTTTGAGATTATCCCGGCTGCCCTCCGCATCCACCGAAGCCATCTCCCATTGAGTTCTTTTTTCTCCGCCGTCATATACTACCCAGTACTCCTGTTCCGGTTCCGTTACTGTGTTTTTATAAGTCTTTTTGTCATATTTATCGTCACTGCTCTGGGACCTTGTAGAGCCTGATTTATCGTTTTTACCTTTGGAAGAGCTTGATTTATCGGTTGTCACCCCCTGCAGTTCACCACCCTGGAAGGACCGGTAGATAAAGAATCCGGCCACACCTGCCGCTATTACCAAGATCGCAGCTGCCACAGCTATGATAATAGCCTTTCCACCGCCTCCACTTTTGCCGGCCTGATCAGAATCCTTGAAGGAAAGATGCTGTTCAGATCCTTGATGGGCTCCCATGTAATCCGGCTTTGTAAAGCCTGATTGCTCAGGCTGTCTGAATCCTGGTTTATTATGCCCTTTATAAGGAGGCAAATCAGACCCATTACCAGCTGTTAATTCAGCTTGTCTAAAATAATCCTGAGGACTATCAGGCGTCAGATTCAGCTTTTTGTCATAGCCGTTGCCTTTGGCTTCCGGATTCCTTAAATTATGTCCCTCGCCAGTATTGTCTTTTTTCCTGGATCCAGATAAAACCGCGCCGCATCTGTCACAGCGCACAACTCCCTCAAATACTATATTCCCACAATTTGGACACTTCATACCTTCCCCTTTTCCGCTTAGGCAGAGTTGCTTTTCTGCCGAAACAAGATTGAAGCATATCTGCAAAATGACCGGTGAACAGTCATGCTGCAGGAATTGATACCATTACTGTAATTATACACTGTAACATCACATTTGTGTACATATATTGCATAATGGTGTTATTACTGTGAAACGAATCATACCCCCGGAACGCCTTGCTTCCGAGGGTATGGATCATGCCCATATAATAATTAACAGAGCTATATCCCTTAATATTTACGCCCTATTATCCGATATAGTGAATGCGGTCTGCGTCATACCTGTCCTGCTGGGCTCTGGATTCTGCAGGGTAACCGATGGGGAACACGGTAAAGGGCTTGAGATTAGCCGGCAGGTTAAGGGCCCTGGCGACAGCCTCCATCCGGTCCTCGTGGGGCGCTATGCCCAGCATTACGGTTCCCAGTCCCTGGGCTGCTGTCTCCAGCCAGAGGTTTTCACAGGCGATGGATAAGTCAATCTCTGCATATTCCGGACACCACAGTCCTTCCGTCCGGTAACAGGGAACAATGACTGTTCCGGCATTGGCCGTGCACTTGGCATAGGGGCTGGCCTGGGCCAGTTGATTAATGACGGCCTTATCCCTTACTACATAGAATTCCCAGGGCTGCTGGTCGGCAGCAGAAGGAGCCTGCATGGCGGCTTTAAGGATCCGGTCAATCTTCTCCGCCTCCACCGGCTGGTCGGTATATTTCCTGACACTGATTCTGGTAAAGATTTCTTTCATTTTTCTTTCTCTCTTTCTAATACACCATATATGTTTTCTTGAATTCCGCACTCCAGAAGCTTCGGAATACCTGCATGATTATTCCTGAGGGTTCAGAGCCACCGGAATAATCACCTGCTATCTATTCTAGAACCATCCATTCTCCTGGCAGGCCTTATAGATGCCGTCATTGATATTCTTATCCGCCACGTAAGAAGCCCG
>CAMOVS010000182.1 GCA_946627575.1 uncultured Lachnospiraceae bacterium | reverse complement strand
GAAGTGAACTATCTCCCCCCTAAAGAGGAGGGAGTCATCTCCCATCTGATATACCTGTATGGATCATGTTTTTATTGTCACGATACTGTCTTCTCTATTTTCCGCCCCGCACCATATCCGGCGTCAGGGGGTAGCTGCCTCTACGAATTTTTATGGTCAGGATTCTTTCTACCGCCTGGTCAATCTTCTCCTCCTCCAGACTGCCTTCCTTCACCGCTTCCAGAATGCCTTCATAGGCTGCGGCAAAATCATCCGGCATGAGGACGATATCACAGCCGGCCTGAATGGCCATGAGTGCTGCCGTATCCGGATCATAGAACTTGGTGATGCTCTTCATATTCATCGCATCCGTAATGACCAGACCCGAGAACTGTAACTCGTCCCTCAGAATATCGGTTATCATCAATTCGGACAAGGACGCCGGCGTTTCCTGGCCTGTTATGGATTTTACCGACACATGGGAGACCATAACCAGATCGGCTCCTGCCTTAATTCCTGCCTGAAAGGGAAGAAACTCAACGCTGCGGAGCCTGTCAATGGTCGTTTCCAGTTCCACGGCCCCCCTGTGGGTATCCTCACCGGTATCACCCTGACCCGGAAAATGCTTTAGGGTGGCGCTGACATGGTTCTCCTGCAGGGCAGGAACCTCGGCCGCCACCATGCGGGATACCAGGTCGGGATCATCACCAAAACTCCGGTTGCCGATCTCCGTATTCTCTTCATTGATGCTCAAATCCACGACGGGAGCAAAATCCAGATTGAAACCCAGCTCATGGATCTCCCGGCCTATGGTGCTGCCGACCTTTTTGGCTTCCTCCTCATCATTCATGATCCCAATCTGCTTCATGGGAGGGAACTTTGTCGTACCCATGCCTTCGGTATTGGCAATCCGGGCCACGTCGCCCCCCTCTTCATCCACAGCGTAAAACATCGGGATTTTCTCTGTTTCTTTCAGATCATTGATAAAGCCGGTAATCTGATCACGGCTCTCTATATTGAATCCGAAGAAAAGGATGCCGCCCGGATGATACTTTTCCAGCCTCTTCTTCATCTGGTCCGTCATACCCGTGGCCCCGTCATAATCCAGAGAATCCGTACTGATGATAAACAGCTGACCCACCTTGTCCTCCAGGGTCATTCCCTTCATAATATCGGAGACGATCCCTTCCATGGTGATATCGTCGATGGAAGCCGGGTCCATGTCCTCGATGCCGGTGGTTTCCTCCGGCTCTGTTACCACGCTGACCTGCTTACTGCAGCCGGCACATAGAGTCAGGGCCAGGAAGACGGCCAGCATCGCAAAAAGCTTTTTGTATCTGCCTTTTATTTTCAATATTTAGTTCACCTCATCTCTATCCGGCCGGGTCATAGAAGCAAACAGTTCCGGATGGACTGCCTGCATAGCCTCTTCGATCAATGCCTGCTGGGCATCTCCACCATCCCTCCTCCGGAAATCATCGAAAGATTCTTCTATGGATTCTTCCTTCCCGGCAACGGTGGCATCCGTCCGGAGATCTATGTCATGATCCCCTGCCGCCTGCCATGATCCGTCAGGAAGCAGGATGCGGGCATTTTCTGTATCAGCCAGTTCCAGATCCAGTATGTGTCTGATCCGCTGACGGAGGACTTTCTTTTCTATAGGGAATAGTATTTCTACCCGCCTCTCCAGGTTTCTGGGCATAAGGTCCGCGCTGCCCAGCAAGATTTTTCCCTTGCCTCCGTTAACAAAATGATAGATCCTGGCATGCTCCAGAAATCTCCCCACCAGAGACCGGACCCGGATATTTTCCGATATGCCTGGCCTTCCCGGTATCAGACAGCAGATACCACGCACGATCAGGTCGATGGGGACTCCCGCTGAAGATGCTTCATAGAGGGCCAGAATGATATCTTTGTCACAGAGGGCATTGCACTTGACGGTAATGCCGGCAGGCTCCCCTGCCTGGGAATGCCTGATTTCCCGGTTGATCATCTTGAGAAGCTGGTTTTTCATACGATCGGGGGATGTAATGAGCTTCTTCCATACCGCAGGTCTGGAATAGCCGCTCAGCATATTGAAGAGGGCCGTGGCATCCTCCCCCATCGCCGGATCACAGGTTAGCAAAGCAAGATCCGTATATTGTCTGGCCGTAATATCATTGTAATTTCCCGTAGCCAGGTGGACATATGACCGGATTCCCTCGGATTCCATGCGGACAATCATCGTCAGTTTACAATGGATCTTCAGACCTACCAGACCGTAAATCACATGGACGCCGGCTTTCTCCAGTCTTCGGGCCCAATTGATATTTCTTTCCTCGTCAAATCTGGCCTTAAGCTCTACCATAACCAGAACCTGTTTGCCATTTTTCGCTGCCTTCTCCAGGTGGCGGATCAGAGGAGACCTGCCGCTGACCCGGTATAGGGTCTGCTTGATGGCCAGAACCTTGTCATCCTCCGCTGCCTGACGAATCAGGTCCTCCACCGGGTCAAAAGATTCGTAGGGGTGATGAAGGAGGATATCCCTCTTTCTGATTCGGAAAAAAAGGTCCTGACCTGCTTCAAATCCCGGCGTCACCGACGGATTATAAGGCGGTCGTCTCAATCTTTTGCAGCCCTTAAGGGAAGCAAGGTCCGATGTGAAGGACAGGTCCGGCGGGCCGGGAACCGGATAGATCTGGCGGTTTCTTATACCCAGCTTTTTCTTGAGATACTTGAGCAGGCGGGGATCCATCCGGGCATCATGCTCCATCAGGATCACTTCTCCCCTCTCCCGGTTCATCAGTTGCTTCTCGATCTCCAGCAGCAGGTCCGGCGCCTCCTGCTCGGCTATGGACAGCTCCGCACTCCGCATGACACGAAAAGGCGCAGAACACAGGATCTCATGGTTCATAAAGAGCCGGTCCAGAACGGACTCGATCAGGCTCTCAAGAAGAACCAGCCTTGTCTCTTGTTTTTCTTCGTCAGCAGGCAATCTGACCAGACGGGAAAGCAGGGCCGGTACGGGAACCACAGCCACATCATATTTTTTCTTCTTTTTCTTATCCGGACTATTCTTATCCGGACTTTTTTTGTCCCCTGTATGATCCTTTGCCTTGCCCCTGGTTCTGACCAAAGCGCCGATGTAGGTCCGGCCGCTGTGGAGGAGGGGAAAGGGTCTTGAGCTATCGATGGCCATGGGAGTAAGGACAGGAAAAACCTGATTCATAAAATAATGGTCAAGATAGTCCCTGTCCGATGGGGACAGATCCGGATCAGCAGGATGGGCGAGAGTTCCATAGGGGATCATCCGGATCCCCTCCCCGGCCAGCCTGGGAAGTAACTCTTCTGACCAGATTCTATACTGGCATTGGCGAAAATCACGGATCTCCCTGTCGATCATTTCCAGCTGTCCGGCCGGTGTCAGCCCCGACAGATCTCTGCCGGGATAGCCCACCTCCATCTGGTCCCGGAGCGCGGCAATTCTGACCATAATGAATTCATCCAGATTGGATGCGGTAATGGCCAGAAACCGAAGCTGGTCAAGAAGAGGGTTGCGGTCCCTGCCCGCCTCCTCCAGGACTCTTCGGTTAAAGGCAAGCCAGGAAAGCTCCCTGTTAATGAAATTGTCAGGTTGATCGTAAACAGATCTCTTTCCCATGATTCTTCCTTTTCTGCTTCCAATGACAGCTATTATATCATTATTAATCACGGCTCCCCCATCCATTAAGCCCGGGGCCATCCGCTACTGGTACCCTTATCTCATTCCAGATAAAAGAAGGACTCTACCATATTTTTGGTGTCCCGGAGATTATTGTACTGGAGGATCTCATATTCCTTAACCATGTCCACATAGGGAGATTCCTCCGGTGATTCATAATAATTACCATCCTTATCGATGCAGCCCATGGCTGTCAGCACCGGAAGCTTCTTTCGAAGATCCAGAAGGAACTGCTGATAGGGCGTGATCTTCATGCCGGCTTCCTTCATCATCCAGGCGCTCAGATAATTGGCGCTCATCCGGTCAATAGTCGTTTCCCGAATGTCATAATTGGCCCAGATAATAAAGGGTGTCTGGTATTTGAGGAATATATTTTCTCCTTCCATGGTCCTGTTCCCAATCAGCCCGTCATAGAAGACGCTCTCCACGGAAGGCTGGTG
>CAMOVS010000181.1 GCA_946627575.1 uncultured Lachnospiraceae bacterium | reverse complement strand
AAGTTATGAGTATCGGCAAGACCTACAAGGAGGCCTTCCAGAAGGCCATCCGGTCTCTGGAGAAGGACCGCTATGGCCTGGGTCATGTCAAGGATTTTGATACATGGAGTAAAGATAAGCTTCTCCGCGCTCTTAAGACTCCTTCCTCCGAGAGACATTTCCAGATGTATGAGGCATTGAGAAAGGGCGCGACGGTTGAAGAGATATTTGAAGTGACCCACGTAAAGCGGTGGTTTATCGAGCAGATGCTGGAGCTGGTTCAGGAAGAGGAAGAGATCCTCAGGTATAAGGGTTCCATCATCCCTGACAATCTTCTGACCCAGGCCAAAAAGGATGGTTTCTCCGACAAATACCTGGGAGAGATCCTGGAGATCCCCGAGGAGGAGATCCGGACCAGAAGGCTGGCCATCGGCGTGAAGGAAGCCTGGCACGGGGTTCACGTCAGCGGAACCAAGGACAATGCTTACTACTATTCTACCTACAATGCCGAAGACCGGAATCCGGTGAACAAGGACAAGCCCAAGGTTATGATTCTGGGCGGAGGGCCCAACCGGATCGGCCAGGGTATCGAATTCGATTACTGCTGTGTTCATGCGGCCCTGTCTCTCAAGAAGCTGGGATTCGAGACCATCATTGTCAACTGCAATCCTGAGACCGTATCCACCGATTACGATACCTCAGATAAATTATACTTTGAGCCTCTGACCCTGGAGGATGTCTTAAGCATCTACGAGGAAGAGCAGCCTGTAGGCGTCATCGCCCAGTTTGGCGGACAGACTCCTCTGAACCTTGCGGCAGAACTGGAAAAGAACGGAGTCAAGATCCTGGGGACATCCCCGGCCGTCATTGACCTGGCTGAGGACCGTGACCAGTTCCGGGCCATGATGGAGAAGCTGGAGATCCCCATGCCCGAATCCGGCATGGCGGTCGATGTGAAGGAAGCCCTGGAAATCGCTCATAAGATCGGTTATCCTCTTATGGTCCGTCCTTCCTATGTTCTTGGCGGACGCGGCATGGAAGTGGTTTACGATGATGAGATGATGGCGGACTACATGGCAGCGGCTGTCGGGGTGACACCCGACCGGCCTATCCTGATTGACCGTTTCCTCATGAATGCGATGGAATGTGAAGCCGACGCCATCAGCGATGGCAAGCACGCCTTTGTGCCTGCCGTCATGGAGCACATCGAGCTGGCCGGCGTTCATTCCGGTGACTCAGCCTGCATCATTCCTTCCAAGCATATTTCCGACAAGCACCTGGCTACCATCCGGGATTATACCAGGAGAATTGCCGAGGAAATGAATGTGGTAGGCCTTATGAACATGCAGTACGCCATTGAGAACGATACCGTCTATGTCCTGGAGGCCAATCCAAGGGCATCCAGAACCGTACCCCTGGTATCCAAGGTCTGCAACATCCGCATGGTGCCGATCGCAACGGATATCATTACCTCGGAACTGACCGGACGCAGGTCTCCTGTGGCTGACTTCAAGGAACAGGATATACCTTACTATGGAGTGAAGGAAGCCGTCTTCCCCTTCAACATGTTCCAGGAAGTGGATCCCCTGCTCGGGCCGGAGATGCGGTCCACCGGTGAAGTCCTGGGAATTGCCCAGTCTGCCGGCGAAGCCTTCTATAAGGCGGAAGAGGGAGCCCAGTCCACACTGCCTGTTCAGGGAGCGGCCTTGATTACTGTTAAGAGAGGGGATAAGCCCGAAGCCATCGAAGTGGCCAGGAGCCTTCACGACGACGGATTCAAGATCTATGCTACGGGAACCACCTGCGACAGGATCAACGAAGCCGGCATCCCGGCCGAGCATATCAACAAGGCCTTCGAAGGACGGCCCAATGTCCGTGACCTGATTGTTAACGGATCCGTCCAGATTGTAGTGAATACGCCATCAGGCAAGGAAAGCAAGCATGATGACTCTTATGTAAGAAAGAGTGCCATCAAGGCCAAGGTTCCCTACATGACCACCATGGCTGCAGCCAGAGCCGCCGCCGAAGGCATCCACTACATGAATACCCACGAGGATCATGAAGTGAAGTCCCTCCAGCAATGGCACAGTGAGATTCGGGACAAATAATTGGATTTGGATGAAATAATAACGAGTAAGGGCCGCTGCAGCCAATCGCAGCGGCCCTTTTAATCTCTGACATGGGTCGCAAACCCGCGTCATAGATTAAAGCCTCCGGCAGGATGCGTTATGTCGGCACCATGTATAACTGCTTGAAAGAAAAAAGAAATTGTGGTATATACATAGTATATACATCACGCATAAAAGAGGTGATATTACGCAGACGAGAGTAAAAGCTTGGGGTAACAGCCAAGGCATCCGCCTCCCTAAAAGTGTATTGAAGGAAGCAGAGTTTTCCGTGGATGATCTTCTTGATATCAGAATTTCCCGAGGGTCTGTTACATTGGTTAAAGTCCACAGACACAGGAGTCTTGAGGAAAGAGCGGAGGAGTTTGGAGGAAGACTTGAACTGGATGGTGAATATGACTGGGGTCAGAAGCTGGGAAGAGAGAGCTGGGAATGAATGTTTACGTATCTCAGGGAGATATCATTAAAATTGAAAGAATCAGACATCCCGTTCTCGCTGTCAGTAAAGACTTCTTTAACAAAACCGGGGAGATTATAGGCTGCCCTATATTTGAAAAAGGGGAGGAAGGTCCTTTACATATTCGAATCAATACCGGAGAGACGGCAGGTTTGGTTCAATGTGAGAAAATTGCCTTGCTGGATCTGAATGTTCGTGGATATCGTAGAATTGACCGGATCGATATGGAAGATATCATCAATATAACGGATGCCATACAGGGTATATTTGACTATATTTAATCTCTGATACAGATTTTTCAAAGAGGCCTGCAGCATGGTTCGATCTAAATCGATATTCATGCGGCAGGCCTTTATGCTCATAGTCGGGGGCCATGATCAGGCAGGAAGAAAGCCGCTTTCTTTCTGTCCGGTTATCATGGCAGATTATTCGTAGATTATTCTTTGACCTCCCGGATGCCGCTGATATCCGGCTTGATGCTCATGGACCAGTTCTGGTGGTAGATCACATATCCGGGCACAGCATGAGGCGGTTTCTTTAATTGACGGCGCTCGGTATAGTCTACCTCCACCTTGGGATTGTCTCTGCCCTTGGAATACCAGGCAGCCAGCCTTGCGGCTTCCTCGTAGGTGGAGTCAGGCAGCTCGTCAGCCGTGCCCAGTCTTACAATGACATGGGATCCGGCCATTTTCTTGGCGTGGAACCACATATCCTTGCCGTTGGCGAACTTGAAAGAGAGCTCATCGTTCTGATAATTGTTTTTGCCTACATACATATGGAAGCCATCGGAAGAGATATAATGAAGAGGACTGCTTTTGCCGGTCCTTTTTTTCTTGGCGCCCGGTCCCCGCCGCTTCATGTAGCCGTAATCCACCAGTTCTTCCCGGATCATGGCCAGGTCTTCCTCGGTTCGGGCGATATCCAAAGAATTGCTGATGGATTCCAGGTGGGAGAGGGCCTGAGCGGTCTCTTCCACAAGACCTGTCAGGGCTTCGTAGGTCCTTTTTAACTTGCCGTAACGGTCAAAGTACTTTTTGGCGTTCTCCATGGCAGTGAGAGTGGGATCGAGAGGGATCCGGATCTCCTGTCCGTCATAGTAATTGATACAGGTCAGTTCTTTGGCTCCCGGCTCGGCACTATAACCGTAGGTGTGGAGCATCTCTCCCCGGATTCTGTAGAGATCTCTTTTATCCGTGTCTGCCAGCTGCTTTCTCTGCAGATCGTATTTCCTGGCCGTACGCTCCAGGGCTGTCTGCAGGATGTGACGCAGGTCCGCCGACTTCTGACGGATTCGGGTAACCAGTTCTCTTTCCGAGTAGAACCGGTCCAGAACCTGGGAGATGCTGTCGAAATTCTTGGAAGGCTGGTCCCGGTAGATGCTTAGAGGAAAAGAGGCGAATTCGGCAGGCACCTTTCCTTCGTAGACGATGTTGGGCACAAAGCGGTGGGAGTCTATGTCTTCCCTTAGACGGACCAGCTGACCATAGAGAGCGGTTCTGCCGGCTTGGTCCAGGGAGGCAGCTGCCATGCTCCCGTCCAGCCCGGCCCGCTCGCAGATCTCATGGGCAAAGAGGGGGCTGATCCCGGCAATGCTCTGA
>CAMOVS010000180.1 GCA_946627575.1 uncultured Lachnospiraceae bacterium | reverse complement strand
TCTGAGGCCATCCCCAAGGAAATTAAAGGCCAGGACGATGATCATGATGGTGATGCAGGGAGCCAGGGCCAGCCATGGCATGCTGAAAAGAAACTCCTTGCATTGGTTAACCATTAGTCCCCAGGATGCTGCCGGAGGCTGTATGCCGATTCCCAGAAAACTAAGCGTGCTTTCCGAGAGGATGCAGGAAGGTACATTCAGCGTGTAAAGGACGATCAAAGACGGGATACAGTTGGGCAGAATGTGGCGGAGCATAATCATGGGTTTGCTTATTCCGATGGACATGGCAGCTTCTACATAAGCCGTTTCCTTAAGGCTTAAGGTCTGGGACCGTACCACCCGGGAAACGCTGGCCCAGCCCACGATGGAAAGGGCGATGAAGATACATAGGATGGAATTCGTATACCGGCCCAATGTGAACATGATTACCATGGATAAAAGCAAGGATGGAATGGAAAGCATGACATCAGCGATTCGCATAATCACATAGTCCACCCATCCCCCGTAATAGCCTGCCGCAAGCCCCAGGATGATCCCGATCACCAGCGATATGGCCGAGGGAACGATCCCAATCAGAAGGGAGACCCTTGCCCCAAAGAGGATACGGGTGAATACATCCCTGCCCAGCTGGTCCGTACCAAAGAGATGGGCAGACGAGGGCGGCTTAAGGCGTTGGGACAGATCCTGCTGGGCTTCAGAGTAAGGAGCAACCAGAGGAGCTGCTATGGCCAGCAGAATAATCAGGAAAATGATCAGACCGGAAGCGATGGCCAAAGGATTCTGGCGGAACATGCGTGTAATCTGCTCCCTCACACCGTATTTTTCGCCGATATCCAGCGAATGCTTTTCTTCCGGAATCATTTGTCCGGAAGGTCCGGGTTGACCTGAGACGTCATGATTCCTGCTGCCTACAGTATCAGTATGTGCCGTGTCCGAGGACGGATTAATATTTGTCTTCATAAGATTGTTACTCCACAAATGATAGATAATCTTAAGTTGTACGAATCCTGGGATCCAGAACGGAATAGAGGAGGTCGGCTGCCAGATTGCCCAGGATTACAATAATGGTTGTAAATAATACAGTACCCTGCAGGAGGGGCATATCCCGGTTCTGAATCGCTTGGGTGGCCAGCCTTCCAATCCCGGGTATGGCAAAGATGCTCTCCGTGATAACCGCCCCGGACATCATGGAAGAAAGCTGAAGGGCCATCATAGTGATTACCGGAAGCATGGCATTCTTCAAAGCGTGGCCCAGTATGACGGCACTTCGCCTCAGTCCCTTTGCCCTGGCGGTATCGATGTAGTCTGCCTGCAGGACCTCAAGCAGGCTGGACCGGGTCATTCTGGCGATGCTTCCAGCACTGTTCCATCCAAGGGCAATGGCCGGAAGAACCATCGAATACAGACTGCCGTCGCTTGTCAGGGGGAAGACTTTTACCTTGAAAGCCAGAAAATACTGAAGAAAGAGGCAGGTCATGAAGATAGGGATGGAGACACCTGCCAGAGAGAAGCCCATAAAAAGGCGGTCCGGGATACGATTCATGGTGACGGCAGCGATGATACCTGATGCCAGGCCTATAAGCCAGGCAAAAAAAGCTGCCAGAAGGGCCAGCTTTAATGTATTGGGAAAGGCGCTCAGGATCAGATCGGTCACCGGCCGTTTCATATTGTAGCTGATACCAAGATCTCCGTGGGCAGCATGGGAGATGTAGCTTACAAACTGCTGCAGCATAGGCTTATCCAGATCCATGGCCTTGGTCAGCCGGTCGATGGTTTCCTGATTGTAATGCTCGCCCAGAAGGATGGATACCGGATCTCCCGGAACCACCCGGAGCATGATAAAGATCAGGAGAACAACACCGACCAGAACGATCAGGGAACTGACCAGTCTTTTCATAACAAGTTTCATATCCGCTCCTTTTGCATAGTGACTTTAGATTATAATACAATCTCCATACCGCATCGATGACCTGCAATGATTGCAGACGCGGTATGGAGATCATAATAGTTGAAGCTAATAACGATTTACTTCATGGTAACGCCGTAGACATTGAAATCACTGTAGCCGGCCCAGTGGGGTACAAAGTTTGCAACACGATCACTGACTACATACTGATGCTGCAAGGTGAAGAGAGGAATCCAGGCGGCATCTTCCTCCACTATCTTTTTCTCGAGGGCAGCGTACTCAGCAAGGCGCTCATCATCATTCAGGATGGACTTTGCAGCGGTTACACGCTTCATGACATCCTTGTCTTTATAATTGAGAGAACGGCCTTTTGTCGCCTCCGGAGATCCGAAGAAGGTATCGATAATGTTGGAAGGATCATTGTAATCCAGAGTCCATGTAGCAGTAAAGCTGGCCATCTCGCCGCTTTTTCTCTTTTCCAGCCAGCTGGATTCATCATAACTCTCGATGTGGGCGTTGATTCCCACATCCTTCAGATTCTGCTGAACGATCTGCAGTATGTTCATACGGTTCTCGGAAGCAGAGGAATCCGCTGCAAGTTCCAGGTCGAATCCCTTCTCATAGCCTGCTTCTTTCAGAAGCTTCTTGGCTCCTTCGGGATCATATTTGAGCCAACCCTGGTTTTCATCGGAAAAACCGATGGATCCGGCCGGATAGATCCCGTCAACCAGAGTACCATGTCCGCTGAAAATGGAATCAAGGATAGACTGCCGGTCGATGGCCATCTGCAAAGCCTTGCGGACCTTCAGATTACCCATGGGTTTAACATCTGCGTTCATGGCGATTATATAGGTGCCAAGACGGTTGACAGCAACCATCTGATCCTTGTATTTCTTCTCATAGGTGGACTCTACCGTGGAGACATCCAGAAAATCACAATCCAGGATATCCAGCTCGCCGTTCTGGAAAGCCATGTCCATGGAGGAAGCTTCCGGATAGACCTTGATCTGCACTTCGTCGGCGCTGCCGGGCTCTCCCCAGTATTCCGGGTTGCGGACCATGGTCAGGCTATCGTTGGCCGTCCACTTTGTTACCTTGTAGGCGCCGGAACCGATGGTCTTTTCCGGAACCATACCGAAGTCGTCCCCTGCCTCCTCAAGATTCTTCTTGCTCATGATACAGCAGGTGGGTGTTGTAAGGACTGCGAGGAAGCCGGCAAAGGGCTCTTCAAGGGTGATTTCAAAATGATAATCATCAATCACCTTGAAACCTTCCAGCTTGTCGGTCTTGTGATCCAGGATATCCTGGGCTCCTTTAATACAGGTTGTAAAATCAGTCTGTACGGAATCCGGAAGTGTGAACATCCTGGTGAAGGTTGCTTCAACATCGGCGGAAGTAAGAGGCGTTCCATCTGAGAACTTCACATCATCTCTCAAAGTGAAGGAATAGGTCAGACCGTCATCAGAGATGGAGTAATCCTTCGCAATGCTGTTGACAATCTCGGTTGTGCCGTCATCATTGAGCTGAACTTCCAGCAGACGGTCAAAGATACACAGGGGAATCATATAGTTGTCTGTAGTTTTGTGTACATCCATGGTCTGAATATCCTTGGACCAGGCCAGACGAAGAACTTTGCTTTCTCCTGTGCCGGAGGCGGATCCGCAGCCGGCCATGCCTGCCATCAAGGCAAGGACAATAAACAAAGTAACTATAAGCCGTAGTTTTTTCATAAGAAAATAGTACTCCTTTCTTAGAATTGAAATAAGTTAATTGGTCTGATTATATCATAAATAAAGCAATTTGTGTTTGCCTTTATTGTGTGCTACTATGACATAGGGTTAACGGGATCGATTGATCCCCGGTTATTACAGATAGTTTAGGAGATTATCATCATGAAGAAAAGCTTATTGACATCTTTTATTTCTCATCTTGAAAATACAATTAAGCTGCCTTTTCGCCGGGTCAGGGCCAGGGTATTAAGAAAGAAAATACCTATAACCAGGACCAGTATCCGCTATGTAGATCACCGCGGTCTGTCGGCGGAAGCGCCTGAGAATACGGTCCGGGCTTTTCTGCTTGCCGGCCAGAGGGGATTTGATGCTATGGAGACGGATATCCGCAGGACAAAAGATGGTCATCTGGTTCTTATGCATGATGACAGCATGAAAAGAATGTGTGGAGTCGATAAGAGAGTCTGCGATCTAACCCGGCAGGAGCTGGCTGAGATTCCCGTGACGGGAGGCAGGAGGGCAAATGAATGGAAAGA
>CAMOVS010000179.1 GCA_946627575.1 uncultured Lachnospiraceae bacterium | reverse complement strand
ATAATAATAATTCTGCATGTTAACTCCTGTTATTCCTATCCATAGCTTTGGTTTTCTTTTCATAATCCACTTCTGCTTACCGACCGCGGACAGCTGACGTCTCATATTCTTATCACATCCTGACTATGATAGCATAACAATGGATATTGTGATATCATTGCATTACCAATCGATAAAAGAAGGAGGTTATGTCATGGCAAGGTGCGAGGTATGTTTTCATCACTGTGAGATACAGGAGGGTAAGCTGGGATTCTGTGGCGCCAGAACCTGCAAAGACGGGCGTGTGGTCTCGGATAATTACGGCAGAATCACTTCCCTGGCTCTGGACCCTATCGAAAAGAAACCCCTGAACCGCTTTCATCCCGGCAGTCTGATCCTTTCCGTCGGAAGCTATGGCTGTAATCTGCGCTGTCCTTTCTGTCAGAATCATGAGATCTCCTGGTCAGGCCAGGCCATGAACTATCGCAAAAAAGCGGACTATATCTCTCCTGAGGAACTGGCCGCGACGGCCCTTTATTACCGGCCCTCCGGTAATATCGGCCTTGCCTTTACCTACAACGAACCTCTGATCAGTTATGAATATATCCGGGATACCGGCCGCCTGATCCATGACCAGGGTATGGTCAATGTCCTGGTCACCAACGGAACCGCAGATCTTCATATCCTCCGGGAGATTGGTCCCTATATTGATGCCATGAATATTGATCTAAAAGGTTTCGCGTCCGATTACTACAGCCGGCTTCTGGGAGGAAGTCTGGAAATGGTTCTGGACTTCATCCGGGAGGCGGTAAAGATCTGCCATGTGGAGCTTACCACCCTGATCATCCCAGGTGAAAATGACAGCGATGAGGAGATCCGGCAGATGACCCGGTGGATCTCCAGACTGGAGGACGCTTCAGGAAACAGGATCGGTTACCGAATCCCCCTTCACATCAGCCGTTTCTTTCCAAGATTCCATATGACAGACAGGGATGCGACCGCTGTAAAGAAAGTCTATCACCTGGCAGCTGTGGCAAGAGAACATCTGAAGACGGTTTACACAGGAAACTGCTGAATTCAACCCATTTCCGGCTCATGCCGGACGACTTCGAACCGTTCAAGAGTATAAGCCTCTTCTTCCCGGATTCCACCCTTTTGCATGGCGATGGCAACCTGCTGTTCCGGGCTGTCAACCCCTTCCAGGTCCGGCAGGAGCAGGCCTCTTTTTCTTCCGCAGCTGACGATGACGCCGTATCGCTTAACATCCAGCTCATCGATGCTCCTGATCTTCTCCGGCTTACCCAGGACGTCTACATTGATCTCCAGCCATTTCAGTTCATCTTCTTCGATGGGATCAAATCGGGGATCCTTCGTGGAAGCGCTGATGGCATTGCGGATGATTTCTTTTGCGATGCTCCCTGTCGTGGGCATGATGGTTCCGATGCATCCCCGAAGCTTTCCGAACTTATGGATGGATACAAAAGTTCCTGCTTTTGTCTTCAACATCTCTTCCGGCAGTCCTTCCGGAACAGGGATCATCCGGTCATTTCTAATATATTCTTCCAGGGATTGCCTGGCCAGACGGACATAGGCATCCTCCCCGGCAAGGCGCAGCGCCATCCTGTCTTCCATCTCCTGTAAATAACTATCCAAAAAATGCCTTTCTTCATCCTTTCCTTCCGGGTAAAAGGTGCATATACCGTAACCTACCCCGGTGACATCCTGATGAGAAAGAACTTGTGACCTGACTTTCATGCCGTCCAGGGCACCGGCCATAATCACAAAGGACCTGTGGCCACATTCCGCCGCTTTCTCACAAAAATTCTCGTCGAAGGCCAGCATTTCTCCGAAAGCTGCCCTCCTGCTTACATCCATGATACGGTTATCATATTCAGGTCCCTCCGGGGCGAATCCATAGGGACCATAGGGCTGGAGCTTATGGGAAAGGTCCCCACTGGCCACCAGGACAAGTCTTCGATCCAAGGTTTCCGCCGCCTCCCTGATCATCACACCCAGCCTGTAGTGGTCTGCCAGGGGAAGGCCAGAAAGGCCGATGCGGACAAGTTTGAAGCCGTCATAGTGCCGGCGGATGAACCAGAGCGGAACCATGGTTCCATGATCCAGGCGGGCACTCCTCTCACCCAGAGTGCCGGCCGGAAAGGCCTGTTCGGCAGCCAGGAGGCAGATCCTGTCCACCAGATCCTCATCGTATTTCTCCTGAAAGCGGACCTGGCCGGCCCGAAAGTCAGCAAATGACCCTTTAGCCCCGGGGCCGGGAGATATGTGAAAATAATCAGAATACAGCACGGAATGCGGACTTGTAATAACAATCGTCTCCGGCTTGATTCGGGCGATATCCTCAGCCACCTTCTGATAAGCCACTATCGTTTCTTTGATCTGAGCCTCACTTCCCCTTCCGATCTCCGGAACGATCATGGGCGGGTGGGGTACCATATATGCAGCTTCTATGGACATAGACCAATCCCTGCCTTTCTATTGGATCCGGTGACCGATCTCGTTGACCTTAAGCATAGCCTGATAGATCATATCGGGATTTACCTTGAAGGGTTCGTTCTTGGAGTGGGCTGCGGGATCGCCGGCCACATCGGCAACGATCCTCAGCTTATCCTGATCCTTCTCCGTCAATCCGATTTCTTCCAGTGTGGTGGGAAGACCTACGCTCTTACAGAAGGCAAATACTTCATGGATAAGATCCTGGTCCTGGTCTTCCAGGATCAGCTGACAGAGGGTACCGAAAGCAACCTTCTCTCCATGATAATAGGCATCGCATTCCTTGATGTGAGTCAGGCCCTTGTTGATGGCATGGGCTGTTGCCAGACCGCCACTTTCAAATCCCAGGCCGGAAAGCAGGGTATTGACCTCTACAATCCTTTCCACCGCCAATGTACATTCTCCCTTCATGGCATCCTGTTTGGCCTGGGCTCCAAACTGAACCAAAGTCCTGTAGCAGGCTTCTGCCAGGGAAGCTCCGGCCACGGTAGTATATCCTCCCGCCGGATTCTTTGAGGAGGATTTCAGACAGGCGGCTGTCTCGAAGCGGGTAGCCAGGGCATCTCCCATGCCGGAAACCAGCAATCTAACCGGGGCTTTGGCGATAATCTCTGCATCCACCAGAACCAGTTCCGGATTCCTGGGCAGCTGGTAGGTCTTGATCGAGACGCCTTCCTCCGAATACAGGACGGCTCTGCCGGGTGTCGGAGCATCTGTCGCTGCTATGGTGGGGCATACTACTGTAGGCAGCCTGAGCTTCCAGGCAACAAACTTGGCTGTGTCGGTTACCTTGCCGCCTCCGATGCCGACGGCATAATCACATCCGGCCTTCTCTGCGGCCGCTGCCTGACTTTCGATCTCCTTTTTGGTACACTCCCCTCCAAAGGTCTGCATGAGGGGAGCAACTCCATGATCTTCAAAGCTCTTTCGGATCATATCACCAAAACGCTCCATGCCTCCCTTGCTAAGCAAAACAAATGGTTTCTTCCCCAAAGGACCGGTATACTCTGCAATATCATGCAGCAGGCCTTTTCCCTGAAGATACTTTCCCGGACTTACAAATACATAGCTCATACGAAACCTCCTGTTTGAATTCTTACATGTCTGTCAAGACATATTTGTCTTCTTGTGTATTATTAAACTGTTCTTGAACCATTGAATGATACCGTTCATTTTTATAACTCTTATCTGCATTTTATCATAGGAAATCAGATAAAGCTATGACTGTATCTCCTTAAATCTTATATATAGTATAAGTCCCTGGCCCGGCTTCGATGCTTCTGTAAAAAAATAAAAAACAGTCGGGACAGCAGATAAACATACCATCCCGATCATCGTCTTCTCCACTATTCACTTTCTCGAAACAGCAAAGTCATGCCATTTAGTAAACACCTGTCATTGTCTTCACAACGATCTTTTCATTTTCACTTAACTGGTTGACCTTCTGTAAGCCTTCAACCATATCAATATCGCGGATGGCCCCTTCCTGGTGAACCACAATCCGGTTGGTCTTGCCTTCGGCCAGTATGGTCACCGCATGATGACCCATGCGGGTTGCATTGACACGGTCGCGGGCTGTGGGAATGCCGCCTCGCTGCACATGTCCGAGAACCGTGACACGGGGAATCAGACCCAGATGCTCTCGAATCAGCTGGCCGATCCGGTAGCCGGCTCCGCTCCCATC
>CAMOVS010000178.1 GCA_946627575.1 uncultured Lachnospiraceae bacterium | reverse complement strand
CTGATCGGTCTTGGCGTCCTTTTTTACGGCATGACCATGATGGAGGAGGTTTTTGCGCCGCTAAAGGAATCTCCGGAGTTCCAGAAGCTCTTTCTGTCCTTTGAGAATCCCCTGCTGGGTATTTTGGCCGGCCTGATCATTACGGCTATCATTCAGAGTTCCAGTGCATCAGTTGGTATCCTCCAGGCCCTTTCTGCTACCGGTTCAGTTACTTACGCCACGGCCGTGCCCATCATCATAGGCCAGAACCTGGGTAAATGCATGACCATCATTATCGGAGCGATCGGGGCTAACAAAAAGGCCAAAAGGGTTTCCCTGAGCTATCTGCTTTTTAATATCTTCGGAGCCATTCTTTTCAGTGTTCTGATCTATGCCATCTATTATACTGTGGGAATACCCTTCTTCTCCCATACCGTTAACCGCGGCGATATCGCCAACGTTCATCTTGGCTTCAATCTGGTTACCAGCCTGATCCTTCTGCCTTTCTCAGGGAAAATGGCAGATCTGACAGGGAAAATCATCGGTTCCGATGCCCGGGATGAGGCTGACAAAGAATTTAACAAGCTCGATGACCGTCTCCTTCAGACACCGGTGATCGCTCTGGATCAGTGCAGGCACCTCATGGATCTGATGATGAACCGCATAGAAGAGAACTTCGGCATATCGACAGAGCTCCTGCTCACATACGATGAGAGCAGGTTCCCGCAGCTTGAAACCAACGAGGCTTTCGTCGATCGCTGCGAGACAGCCCTGTCCGCTTACATTATCCGTATTGACCGCTCTGCCCTGTCTTCGGATTCCAAGTTCCTGATATCACAGATTCTCAATTCGATCAGTGACCTGGAGAGGATCGGCGATTATTGTATGAATATTGCCTACCAGGCCAGGGAGCTGGCGGAAAACCGGATCAGCTTCTCAGAAGCAGGTAAGAAGGAACTGCAGATGGTTACTCAGGCTGCAGGCGAATCCCTGACAACGGTAATTGAGGCTTTCCGAACTTTGGACAGGAACGCGGCTCTTCGGGTAGAACCGCTGGCCGAGACGATTGACCAGATGCAGAATGTGATGAAAGAGCGTCATATTCAGAGGCTGCAGGATGGTGTATGCGAAGTGGAGAGCGGAGCGGCATTCTTTGACCTGGCCAATTGTTTTGAGCGATTAAGCGCCCATGCCGGCAACGTATCTCTTCATATCATCAAGCGTATAGAAGCTGATAAAAACTTTGATGAAATGCATGGTCATGCCAGTGATATTACTGCAGAAGATTATCTGAAGATCTTTGAAGAATACAGAGATAAATACCTCAATCAGATGTGACTGTTACTTTAGTTACTCAAACCATGTCGTTTGTGTTATGATGACAGCAGGACCGCGCCGGCTCTTTTTGGCGGCGCGGTTCATGGGAACCCTGTGTCATTATATGCACATAAGCGGAGATGGAATTGCTGCTTTCGGATAAAACTGAGGTGATGGTATGCCGGATCCCCTGATCTATATTGTTGAAGATGATACGAATATTTTAGAGATCGAAACGTACGCTCTGAAAGGGAACGGTTTTCTGATCAAAGGATTTGACAGGGCCCTCCCTTTTTATGAAGCTCTTACTGCAGAGATGCCGGATCTTGTCCTGCTGGATATCATGCTTCCGGATGAAGACGGAATGAAAATATTGAAAAAACTGAGGAACAGGCAGGATACCAGGCGTCTTCCGGTCATTATGGTGACAGCCAAATCTTCAGAGATTGATACGGTAAAAGGTCTTGATGCAGGAGCTGATGATTACATCACTAAGCCCTTCGGAGTCATGGAACTCATTTCCAGGGTCAAGGCCCTGCTTCGAAGAAGCGGCAGGAGGCCGGCATCTGATAAAATAGAGCTTGATGAACTGATTCTGGATCCGGATAAGAGATTGTGTCTTTCGGATGGCGCGGTTGTCGAGCTTACATACAAAGAATTCGAACTCCTTCAATATCTTATGATCAATGCAGGTATAGTTGTGAAGAGGGATATGCTCATGGACCAGATATGGGGTATGGATTACGAGGGCGAGTCAAGGACACTTGATGCTCATATCAAATCGCTGAGAAAAAAACTGGGCGTATCCGGATCTCATATTAAAACCGTTCGGAATGTAGGATATATGATCAGCTAAGAGCATTATGAACAGGAGGAGTAAAGAGAGGCGGCAGGTTCTGATCCTGCTGCCATACGGAGCCGGATTATGAAACATTTTATCAATATACGAATTATGATATTATCAACTGCTGCCATTCTGATGACAGCAGTTTTCTGTACTTTAGCCTATTACAATGTTCTGCGAAAGGAAGTAATGGACAATCTGAAAGTGTGTGCCAGACTTCTTTCAGATAAAATGATGATAAACGGAGAAGAAGCTCTGGAAGATTATGCCCATGATCTGTATGATGATTTCAGACTAACCCTGATCCGGCCGGACGGAAGTGTAGCTTTTGACAATGTGGCCAAAATTGAGGGACTTGATAATCACAAGGACCGCGTGGAGATCAACCAGGCCATGAAGGAAGGAGAAGGTGAATCGGTCAGACGGTCTGCTACCATCAACCATACCAATTATTATTATGCCATTCGCCTGAAGGACGGAAGTGTGCTGCGAACTTCCAGAGAGTCCCACAGCATGATCAATATTTTCCTTCATGCTATGCCGCTGATTATAATTGTGGTCATTATTCTGATTATTGTATGCTATTTCGTAAGCCGGGAGCTGATAAAGAGATTGTTGAAACCTATAGAAGCCCTTGCTGATAATATCGGCCGGGAGGACCAGGAATGTCCCTATCCTGAACTGGAACCGGTCTTGGGCCATATCAGAAAGCAGCATCATGATATTGTAGAACATGCCAAGGTCCGCCAGGAATTCACGGCCAATGTATCCCACGAACTGAAGACACCTCTTACTGCCATATCAGGTTATGCTGAACTGATCGAGAATGGACTGGTCAGGGAAGAGGATACTTATAAGTTTGCCGGTGAGATCCATAAAAGCGCATCCCGACTGCTGACTCTTATCAATGATATCCTCCGATTGTCAGAATTTGATGTCTCTGTTAGAGATGATTTTGAAATGGAAGAAGTAAATATCTATGATATAGCAAGGACATGCGGAGAAATGATGGAGCTGAAAGCGAAAGATCATGATGTCACCATCAAAGTGGAGGGAGAGGACAGTTTTATTACAGCCAACAAGGACATGATGGAGGAAATCGTATATAACCTGTGCGATAATGCCATCCGCTACAACAGACCCGGGGGCCGGGTAGAAATCATAGTAAAAGATAAAACCCTCCACATCAAAGATACCGGAATCGGGATATCGGAAGAGTACCAGGATCGAGTATTCGAACGTTTTTTCCGGGTGGATAAAAGCCGGTCCAGGAAGACCGGCGGGACCGGGCTGGGCCTGGCGATCGTAAAGCATATCGCTTCCATTCACGAAGCCGCAATACATATGGAAAGCCAGCCGGGGAAAGGGACGGAGATTACGATCTGCTTCCCCTGACAGAATAATGAAGGCTCTGCTTCCAACCGTCAGCTCATGAAGGACTTTCCCTGTAATAAAGCAATTTGATAAATGATTAAAAATCGCCTGGAACTAAAAGCTTCTGTTCGCTTGCCGGTTCCAGGCGATTTTTATATTCCATTTGTCAGAGACTGTAAACAGGAATCAGATCAAGCGGTACATTGCTTTCCGGGCAGGTTTCTGCCAGATGGGACAGGCAGGCTTCCTTATCGAAGCTTTCCGTGCCCTGTTTCAGGACAATATCGGCATAGAGGTTCATCTCATTGCTCTCCGGATTGTATCTAAGATAAGCATCCGCCTTCTCGATCTCCGGGCAGGAAGATAAGGCGGCCCGGGTGATGGTAAGGTCTGTAAACCTGCGGCCTTTTACTCCGTCGGTAACAACTTCCTTTCCCTTTATTTCAAGGAAGTCCACGGTACCGTCCGGGAGAATCCGGGCGATTTCTCCGGTACTGTAGAGTGTTCCGGGACCATAGGGGTTTTCTGTCACTTCTTTAATGTGAGCCGGTTCATAATCCATGACATAGAGAGGACCCCATGCCCCGTAAGGCTTCTTTTTATAGCCTTCATCCAGAATATAGACCTTTACCCGCCTGCCTTTTTCTATGCCGGGCAGGAGAGTATA
>CAMOVS010000177.1 GCA_946627575.1 uncultured Lachnospiraceae bacterium | reverse complement strand
TCCCATCTGGTGCCATTTGTCCAGATCAGCCGGGAGAAATACCGGAAGGAGGTCCGGGAGGAGCTGAAGGCGGAAGGAATGATCGTATCGGATGACAAGATCAATGAGATCGCGGAGATCCGTCTGCGCAAAGAGATTAAGCAGGGCGTCCAGGTTATCCAGTATCAGGTGATTACTTTGATGACCACGAACGGTCAGGCCCCCTTTGTGACCGTTTTTATGTATCTTGATGAGGTGGAAGAAGGGCAGGCAAGGGATGACCTGGCCATCATCATCGAGGAGATGCTGAACCAGAGGATCCTGGGTGTGAAGAATGAAAAGGGAGTTTATGTGACTCCGGCTTTTCCCAAGTTGATCTATGTTCTGGAGGAAGACAATATTCACAGTGACAGCAAGTACTGGTATCTGACTAAACTGGCAGCTAAGTGCACTGCCAAGAGGATGGTTCCCGACTACATTTCCGAAAAGGTTATGCTCCAGAACAAGGTGGATAAGACTGGCAAGGGCAATTGCTATCCCTGCATGGGATGCCGCAGCTTCCTTACACCTTATGTAGACAAAGAAGGACATCCCAAGTATTACGGGCGTTTCAATCAGGGAGTGGTTACCTTGAACCTGGTAGATATCGCCTGTTCTTCAGGAAAGGATATGAAGAGGTTCTGGGAGATCTTTGATGAGAGACTGGACTTGTGCCATGATGCCCTTATGTACCGGCATAAGAGACTGCTGGGAACGCCATCCGATGTTGCGCCTATCCTTTGGCAGAATGGTGCCCTGGCCAGACTAAAGAAGGGCGAAGTCATCGATCCCCTTCTCTATGGCGGGTATTCCACGATATCTCTGGGATATGCGGGCCTTTGCGAGTGTACCCGCTATATGACCGGAAAGAGCCATACAGATCCGGAAGCAACGCCCTTTGCTCTGGAAGTCATGCAGCATATGAACGATGCCTGTGCCCGCTGGAAGAAAGAGCATAACATCGACTTTAGTGTATATGGAACTCCGTTAGAGTCCACTACTTATAAGTTTGCCCGATGCCTTCAGGAAAGGTTCGGGCTTATCGAAGGAGTCACGGATAAGAATTACATTACCAATAGTTATCATATACATGTCACAGAGCCGATCAACGCTTTTGATAAGCTTAAGTTCGAAGCGCAGTTCCAGAAACTGTCTCCGGGCGGAGCGATCTCTTACGTAGAGGTGCCGGATATGCAGCAGAATATTGATGCGGTGCTGTCTGTGATGCAATTTATCTATGAGAATATCATGTACGCTGAACTCAATACCAAGAGCGATTATTGCCAGGAATGCGGTTATGAAGGGGAGATTCAGATTCAACAGGATGATCACGACAAGCTGATCTGGGTATGCCCCAATTGCGGCAACAAAGATCAGAATAAAATGAATGTCGCAAGGCGAACCTGCGGATACATCGGAACCCAGTTCTGGAATCAGGGAAGAACCCAGGAGATCAAGGAAAGGGTGCTTCACCTGTAAAGAGAAGGGTTACCCCTAAAAAAACCGCATTGGCGGATCAGATATATCTATGATACAGGAGGCGGCTGCTTTATGGCGGCCGCCTTCCTGTCTTCTTGAAAAGCTTTGGATAAGAGGAATCTTTAACACTTTGACCCCTGTAAGGCCGTATGCTATACTGTATAAGTCCAGGGCCCGGCGGATGAGTATGCCGCAGGAGGGCGGACAGCGGAATCGAGTATTCGAATGTCTTGATAAGTGTATGAACTTACATATATACAGAGGAGCCAATTATGAGAAAAATATGGATGACAATTGTCTTGGGAGCCGGTCTGCTGGCCGGCCTTACCGGCTGCAGTAAGTCGCTTCCCGGCCAGACGGGAGGGATGACCGGCTCGGAAAGTATCCGAATTGGCGTCAGAGTGGATATCCGGCGCTGGGCTTATTATGATAAAACAACAGAGACTTTCAGCGGAGTTGAGGTGGATTACGCCCGGGCTCTGGGGAAGAAACTGGGATATGGCCAGGTCGAACTTGTTCCCGTGACGCCTGAGAATCTCAAGCTCTCCATCAATAATGGCGAGGTGGATTGTCTTGTGTCCAAATGTACTATTATGGATACGTCCAAGGAGGATTATGAGTTTTCTCCCGGTTATTATGAAGATCAGGGATCCATGATGGTTGAGAAATCCTCAAGAATTAAGGATTGGGGAGGATTAAAGGGACAGAAAATTGCTTTCCTGAACGGTTCCGATGTTAAGAAAAGAGCCAGGAAGAAAATGATCGACATGGGTATTATTTCAGAGGATGATGAAGCGGGCACCGAGTTCGTAGGATATGATAACTATGAGGAGATGTCCCAGGCTTTGGAAGTCGGGGATGTGGCGGCCTTTGCAGCAGATGCCTGTATCCTGAGAGCCTGGCAGGATGAGGGCCGTGAAATTCTTAAAGACAGCTATCAGGATAAGGAATACGGCGTGGCAGTTCTGAAGGATACTCCCCTGAGTGATAAGGTGGCGAGAGCCGTTAAGGACATGAAGGAAGAAGGCGTGATGGATAAGATCCTGGAGCGCTGGTATTAGAAGGGAGCCGGATATGGGAGAAGAGAGAAAGAACTTACAGCGTCATGCTATAATATTCCTGGCTGCTTTTATCTTTTTGGCGGTGGGAAGCTTCCTTTTGTCCGGGATCTTGAATCAGGACATAGAACAATTTTATCAGGACCAGATGAAGGTGGTCGTGGATGATACGCGGGACCAGGGAAAGCGGATTGCAAAGATACAGAAGCAGGAGGAGGAAGTCTTTGATGAGATCAATACGGCTAAAGCCCGCTTTGCCGTTTACGCGGTTCATGAGGACCAGACTTTCACCAGAGATGATCCCTGGACGAAAGCCCTCAGAGACCGGCTGGATTGTACCAATCTCTATCTTCTGGGAGCCAGAGGCAAGACGATAGCCAAAAGTGAGGATACCGGCATTGATTTCTACAGGGTTCGCTACAATCAGTTCCGTACGGTATTTTCCACCGGGAATCCTTCCAAGGCCTTTTCGGTTACGGGAAAGGATGGGAAGACCTGCCGCTATTATGGAGTAAAGATCAATGATCAGTCTGAGGCTGTGGTAGAACAGGATGATGAGACGCTCCGGAACCTCCAGAAGCAGACCGGAGACTGGGAGACATTGCTGAAGCCGGGATGTCTGTCCCCTCATTCTTATGCTTATGTCGTGTCGGAATTGACCGGCAGTATTCTCTATGATACCAGAGGATCTAAAGCTACCGATACCATAGAAAGCTATGGCCTTGAGGCGGAAGCCCTTAAGGATGGGGAGATCAGCGGAAAGAATGCATTGGATTCTGCCTATAGGGGAACCGTTTATCTGGAAGACCAGAAGGCCTATGTCTGTTACATAGTCCCTAAGAGTGATATTCAGTCGTTGCAGAGCCGTCTGATGCTATGCCTTATCCTGATTGTGGGAGGTCTCATGGTGACGGTCATTCTCTGCCGGGGCATGAAACAGTCCCTGCAGACAGCCCTTGCGGGCATCATTTTCATTCTGGTTATTGCTTTTGCGGCATCTGGCCTTTTTGCCTTGTCGGCAGAGAATTATAAGGAAATGATTGCCGGGCAAAAGCAGGAGACTCTTAAAAAGCAGGAGGAAGATCTCTACGATAAATTGATGGATTATCATAATCAGGAGTATCTGACCCTGATGAAGGCAGCTTCCGAAATCCTGGGACGGCATGAATTTATGAGATCCCGGGAAGGTCTGAAGAATATAAATAAGGCTCTGGGAACCGATTATCTCATGATCTACAATAAGGACATGAAGGAAACGGTTACCAGTGGAGATTATGTTAATCTCAACCTGTCTAAGGATCCGGAAGATCCTTTCTATACTTTGACAGACCTCCGCTTTGGGGTGGCTGACCGGATCTGGGGTCCGGCGGAGGATCCCATAACAGGAGCCTGCCATGAGTACATTGGCGTGGCCCTGAGAAAGAATGACAACCCGGATGGCTTCCTCTTGGGTTCGGTAGTTCCTGGCCCGCTCTTTCAGAAGGAAGAGTCTTTGGAGTCGGTGGAATCCGAGGAAAATGAGACAAGGCTTATGTCTGACGGGGAGACTGCTGTAACAGAGGAGGCCCTGCCGGCTGGTCAGAAATCCCTGCATGATACAGGTTATGTGCGCAAGAGTCTGGAAGACCAGCATAAGACTG
>CAMOVS010000176.1 GCA_946627575.1 uncultured Lachnospiraceae bacterium | reverse complement strand
CTGGTCACGGCACAGCCCGGAGGCTGGGGGATCTCCAGACTTTCCAGAAGCTTCTCGAAAAGATCTCTGTTCTCGGCCTGCTCGATAGCATCACAGTCCGTCCCGATCAGTTTCACACCGTAGGCCTTGAGGCCCTCCGCCAGATTGATGGCCGTCTGGCCCCCAAGGCTGGCAATGACTCCTTCCGGCTGCTCATAGTCGAGAATGTTCATCACATCCTCGATGGTCAGAGGCTCAAAGTAGAGCTTATCCGAACAGGTATAATCCGTGGAAACCGTTTCCGGATTGTTGTTAACAATGATGGCTTCATACCCGGCCTTCTGTATGGTCGAAACAGCATGAACTGTCGAATAGTCGAACTCCACTCCCTGGCCGATCCGGATGGGACCGGAACCCAGTACCAGGATCTTCCTTCTATCGGACCGGATGGATTCATTTTCCTCTTCATAGGTGGAATAAAAATAGGGGATGTAGCTGTCAAATTCTCCGGCACAGCTGTCGATCATTTTATAGACCGGACAGATTCCCATGCTGACTCTCATCTTTCTGACCTTTTTTTCGGAAAGACCCACGAAATTGCCGATGGCCCGATCTGAAAAGCCCATAACCTTGGCCGCCCGGATAAGATCCGGCTCAGGACCCGTTTCGGTTTCCTTTGTGATTTCCGAAAGCCTTATTTCCATATCGATAATATTGGATATCTTGTCCAGAAAGAATCGATCTATGCCTGTAATTTCATGAATCTTTTCTGTCTTAACACCCTTCCGAATCAATTGAGCTATGGCGTAGATCCGGTCGTCCCTTCCCGGTCGGATATAGGAAAGAAGGTCTTCCTCATCCCGGTTATCAAATTCATTTTTATAAATATGATAAAGGCCGATCTCCAGGGACCGGATGGCTTTGAGCAGGCTCTCCTCAAAGGTCCGGCCGATGCTCATCACCTCCCCGGTCGCCTTCATCTGGGTAGCCAGGAGATTGCTGGCATCGTCAAATTTATCAAAGGGGAAACGGGGCATCTTGGTCACGACATAGTCCAGGGAGGGCTCAAAGCAGGCCGGCGTGTTGGCCAGCATAATCTCATCCAGATGCAGGCCGGCTCCGATCTTGGCAGAGACCCTGGCTATAGGGTATCCGCTGGCCTTGGAAGCCAGGGCCGAGGACCGGGAAACTCTGGGATTGACTTCGATGAGATAGTATTGGAAGGAATGGGGATCCAGGGCAAACTGGACATTGCAGCCCCCTTCGATCTTCAGGGCCCGTATGATCTTCAAGGCGCTGTCCCGAAGCATATGGTATTCCTTGTTGGACAGGGTCTGGGAAGGGCAGACGACGATGGAATCTCCGGTATGAATACCTACAGGATCCAGATTTTCCATATTGCAGACAGTAATGGCTGTATCATTGGCATCCCGGATGACCTCGTACTCAATCTCCTTAAAGCCCCGGATACTCTTTTCAATCAGAACCTGATGCACCGGTGAAAGGGAAAGAGCATGTTCAATCAAGGCAAGCATTTCTTCCCGGTTTTCTACAAAGCCCCCACCGGTTCCTCCCAAAGTAAATGCCGGCCTGAGAACCAGAGGATATCCGATCTCCCCTGCGATCCGGTCAGCATCTTCTGCATTATGGGCTATATCCGAAGGGAGGACAGGCTCACCCAGCCGGCCGCACAGGTCTTTGAAAGCCTCCCGGTCTTCCGCCATATCAATACTTGCGGCAGGTGTTCCTAACAGCTCCACACCGCACTCTTGTAAAACGCCCTTTCGATCAAGCTGCATAGCCAGGTTCAGACCTGTCTGTCCTCCTATGCCCGGCAAAATGGCATCCGGCCGCTCCAGTCGCACTATTTTTGCGATATATTCCAGTGTCAGGGGTTCCATATATACCTTGTCTGCTATGGAGGTATCTGTCATGATGGTCGCCGGATTGGAATTGACCAGGACCACCTCGTAACCCTCTTCCTTGAGGGAAAGACAGGCCTGGGTTCCCGCATAGTCAAACTCAGCCGCCTGGCCGATGACGATAGGACCTGAACCGATGACCATAATTTTGTGGATGTCTGTTCTTTTAGGCATGTCGGTTCACCTCCATCATCCTTATAAAGTCATCAAAAAGGCCGCTGCTATCCTGAGGTCCCGGTGCGCTCTCCGGATGATACTGGACGCTAAAGACCTGTTTTTTCCAGCAGCGGACGCCTTCGAGGGTACCATCGAGCAGGTTGATATGAGTAGGCTCCAGAATGGTAGCGGCAAGGCTGTCTGTATCCACAGCATAGGAATGGTTCTGGGAAGTAATCTCGACCTTGCCGGTCAGAAGATTCTTCACCGGGTGATTGCCGCCCCGATGGCCGAACTTTAAGCGAACAGTCCTGGCCCCGCAGGCCAATGACAGAATCTGGTGTCCCAGGCAGATTCCGAAGATGGGGACTTTACCGATCAGCTTTTTTACCGTCTCCACGGTTTCCGGGACATCCATGGGATCCCCCGGTCCGTTGGATAGGAAGACCCCGTCCGGATTAAAGGCCATGATCTCATCTGCCTTCATATTCCAGGGTACCATCTGCATGCTGACTCCCCTCCGATTGAGGGATCGTATAATGTTATATTTGATTCCACAATCGATGGCTGCCACACGGAAGCGCTCATGGTCTGCCGGCACCAGCCAGGGCTTTGGACCGGTTTCCCCGGACACATACATCGTTTTACGACAGCTTACCATCTCCACGACACGGGCAGGCAGGTCCGTCGCAGCCATTAAGGTAAGGGCATCTTCTTTCGGCATGGACGCCGGACACAGCATGCATTTTCTGCTTCCATAATCCCGGATGGACCGGGTCAGCTTGCGGGTATCGACTCCCCATATGCCGGGGATATGATAATGCTTCATGATCTCTGCCAGTCTTGCTTTGCTTCGGAAATTGGAAGGCCGGTCATTGTACTCCCGTACAATCAGACCGCCTATCGTAGGCACTTTTGTCTCATAATCATCCTCCGCCATGCCATAATTGCCGATCAGGGGATAAGTCATGACCACAGCCTGGCAGGTATAGGAGGGATCCGACAGGATCTCCTGATAGCCCACCATCGAAGTGTTAAAAACAATTTCGCAGACTTTATCGCATTCAGAGCCGAATGCGTATCCGTAATACTCCTCCCCGTCGGGAAGGACAACTTTTCTGGTGTAATTCATTTTTTTCCTCAAAGAAACAGAACCGGCTATGCCTTCCCCTTAACAGAAGGGATCCGCAAAGCGGTCCGGGTCTGGCTGATTCTACAGGAAAGTGGCATCCTCCGGAAGGGAGAACTCATCCTTTCTTATTTTCAAAGTATCCTTCTCGTCAACTGCTGCTTCCAGGCTGTCCTTGACATAGTCGCGGAACGATTCCGCCAGCTCGGACAGGGGATGGTCTTTCGTGTAAACCAACATATATTCCGCGTATTTGGGAGAATCTGCAATCATTTTTGTCGTCATGTAAGAATTGGGCGTATAGGATGACTGGGGAAAGATGCAAATCCCTACGTTCTGTTCTACCAGAGCGAGGGCATTAATATAGTTGGAACAGCGGCATACCATTCGGGGATTGAGCTTTTCTTCAGCGAACCAACGCTCGATCGCTTCCACTCTGGACCGGCGTTCCGGCACGATCAGAGGCTGATCTTCCAGTTCAGAAAGCAGTATCTCATCTCCTTGTCTTATAGCCAGGTGATGGTCTTTTGGTATCATGGCAATCCAGGGTTGTTTTCCGACGGAGAAGCCGTTGAGGATCTCCGAATTATAAGGAGCTGCAATCACGGCAATATCGATCAGGTGTCTCTGCAGCTGCTCCAGAATATCATCACTTCCTCCGCTTCGTACCGTGTAGGTCACCAGAGGGAACTCCTCCCGAAAGCCGGCGATCCACCGGGCAACCAAAAAGGGGGCTCTTCCCTCGACCGTGCCCAGCATCAGATGTCCGGACAGCTCTTTCTCATAGTTGCTAATCTCCTCCCGGGTATGGTCGGCCAGTTCCAGGACCTGCCTGGCCCTCTTGTAAAGGATCTTGCCGGTGGAAGTCAGCTGGAGACCCCGTTTCCTCCGTATAAACAAGGTCGTTCCCAATTCCTCTTCCAGCTGCTTGATGCGGTTGCTCAAAGGCGGCTGACTCATCCCCAGCAAGGCAGCAGCACGGGTGATATTCAGTTCTTCGGCTACTGTGACAAAATAGTGTAATGATCGAAAGTCCATTGA
>CAMOVS010000175.1 GCA_946627575.1 uncultured Lachnospiraceae bacterium | reverse complement strand
GTGATTCCATCACAAAAGGCATCCGGGATTAGTTCCTCACTCTGCCCGGACGGCGCCTCTTTGACGCTGATACAAAGCCCGACGGCAGCTTATAATCAGTATCCGGAAGCCGTGTCCGCCGGTCTTTGCCGGAGCATGGCCGGGGTGATTCTGAAGAAATGATTGATGCAGGAGGAATGAAGAATGCTGATAAGCATGCATGTAAAAAATCTTGCACTGATAGAGGAAGCCGAGGTCGATTTTAATGACCATCTGAATATATTGACCGGTGAAACCGGTGCCGGCAAGTCGATTTTGATCGGATCGATCCAGTCGGCCCTGGGGGGAAGAATTCCGAAAGAAATGATTAGGGAAGGAAGCGACAGTGCTCTGATTGAATTGATTTTTCAGACGGATAATCCATCGGTTCTGTCCCTGCTGGGAGAGTATGAGATCCCATGTGAAGACGGGGAGATCCTGATTCAGCGAAGAGTGACAAGGGGCCGTGTTATCAACCGAATCAATGATTGCACGGTGACGGTCTCCAGATTAAAAGAGATTGCCCCCCTTCTGCTGGATCTTTCCGGCCAGCACGAGAATCAGCTTCTCCTAAAGCCCAGGAACCATAGGGCGATTCTGGACAGTTACGGACGTGGGACCATCCGGCCTCTTCTGGAGAGAATCAAGCTTCTTTATAAAGAATACACGGAGCTTTCAAAAGAACTCTCCGGCAGAACCTTGAAGGAGGATGAACGTCTCAGGGAGATGGAATTCCTTCGATATGAGATGAAGGAGATCGAGGAGGCCCGCCTTGTTGAAGGGGAGGATCAGGAGCTGGAACAACAGTATTATCTGATCTCTCATTCCAGGGAGATCCTGGAGGATGCCGGTATTGTTCAGGATCTGACATCCCGGGGACAGGCCAGCGCTTCGGATCAGATTGGCAGGGCAGTCCGCCATATGGGTGAGATCGCCGGGCTTGATCCCTCCGCTTCGGATCTGGGAAGCCAGCTGGCCACCATAGATGACCTTCTTAGTGATTTTAATAGAGAACTGTCCTCGTATATCGATAATCTTGAATATGATGACGAAACCTATGTTCAGGTGGAGGAAAGACTCAATCTGATCAATCATCTCAAAGCCCGATATGGAGACAGCATCCCCGCCATTCTTGCTTATTACCGGAATAATGAGGATAAGCTTGGACAGCTGGAGCATTATGAAGAATATCTGGAAGAGATGAAAGGACGCTATAAAGAACTGGAGAAGGAACTGGAAGCTTCATGTGCTTCCCTGAGTGTCAGCCGGAGAAAAGAAGCAGAGCCTTTGGCCAGGGAGATAAAAAAAGCCCTGGAAGACCTGAATTTCAAGGAAGTGGTCTTTGATATAGATTTTGAGAGGATGGATCATTACAGCCCGGAAGGTTATGACGAGGTATGCTTTATGATCTCCACCAACCCGGGTCAGGCGCCAAGACCCCTCCATGAGATTGCCTCAGGTGGTGAGCTTTCCAGAATTATGCTGGCCATCAAGTCTATTCTGGCCGGGGAGGAAGGGATCGAGACCCTCATATTTGATGAGATTGATACAGGAATCAGCGGCAGGACGGCCCAGAAGGTTTCCGAGAAGCTTTCTGTTATCGCCGGAAGAAGACAGGTGATTGCCATTACCCACCTGCCTCAGATTGCCGCCATGGCAGATTCCCATTATCTGATTGAAAAGACCAGTGACGAATCTACCACCATCAGTTCCATCAGCCTGCTGGATGAAGAAGAATCCGTAGAGGAGCTGGCCAGGATGCTGGGAGGGGCAAAGATTACAGAGGCAGTTATGGAAAATGCAAGGGAAATGAAATCCCTTGCATCCGTAATGAGACATGATTCATAATGATCGGTTCAAAAAGATATTTAAAAAGATAGAGGTTTAAGGGGTCATGACCGATCGAGGGAATGTCCCCTTGCCTGACGGAACCGGCTGATTAGTCCACTCCCAGATTGTGAGCTTTGGCGGCATATTTCTTCACGGCTTCAAAGCTTTCCTTGCTGATCACATGCTCGATCTTGCAGGCATCCTGCTCTGCGATCTCCGGGTCAACACCCAGGATGGTCAGAAAACGGGTCAGCAGCTGATGGCGCTCGTAGATCATATCAGCGATCGCCTTGCCGGATTCTGTCAGATAGATGAAACCGGCGTCCGTCACCGTGATATGATTTTTCTCCCGAAGATTCTTCATGGCGATGCTGACGCTGGACTTCTTGAAGTCCATATAATTGGCAATATCCACAGAGCGGACAACCGGAAGCTTATGACTGAGGATCAGGATAGTCTCCAGATAGTTTTCTGCGGATTCGTTATATCTTTCTTTCATAGATTGTTCACCTCAAAGTTATTGTAATATTGCATTAATTATAACATAGCAGCGAAACCTTTTCAATAGAAAGCGGAGTCATCCGATGATTCCGGGGGATTTGGAAAGGAGAGTGATCCTTTCCCGGATGGAGGGAGCGGAGGGTAAAGGAGAATAAAAAGAGAAGAAAATGACAGAGACAAAGAAAGATAAAAAAAGACTCTTATTGACATATATCAGGAAATACAGATTAGAGACGATCATTGCGCCGGCATTTAAGATGCTTGAGGCGCTTTTTGAATTGTTTGTGCCTCTGGTCGTGGCTTCTATAATCGACAGAGGAATCGGCCGCCATGATTTGTCCTATATTATTCTTATGTGCCTGCTTATGCTTTTGCTGGCCCTGATCGGCCTGGCCTGCTCGATCACAGCCCAGTATTTTGCGGCCCGGTCTGCCGTCGGAAGCTGCAGCAGCCTAAGAGAAGACCTCTTTGCCCATATTATGGGGCTGGACTATCCGGGACTGGATCGGGTGGGGACTGCGACTCTCATGACCCGGATCACCAGTGATATCAATCAGGTTCAGAACGGGATCAATCTGACCCTCCGCCTCTTTTTGCGGTCTCCTTTTATCGTCTTTGGAGCCATGGTGATGGCTTTTACCATTGATCCGGGGATGACGGCGATATTTGCCGCCGCCATTTTATTGCTTTTTTTGGTGGTTTTTGGAGTTATGCTGGTTACCAGGCCTATTTACCGTAAGGTTCAGGAAGGCTTGGATCGGATCCTTTCTGCAACCCGGGAAAACCTGTCCGGAGTCCGCGTGATCCGGGCTTTCCGCATGGAAAGGACGGAGGAAGAGAACTTTCGCAGAAACAACCAGAGGCTTACCATTTCCCAGAAACTGGCAGGCCGGATCTCCGGTCTCATGAATCCGCTGACCACCGTTATCATCAACTTTGCTATCATAATTCTGATCGATCAGGGAGCGGTCCGGGTGCAGAATTCGGTTCTTTCCGTAGGTCAGGTAGTAGCCCTTTATAATTACATGAGTCAGATTCTTGTGGAGCTGGTTAAACTGGCCAACCTTATCGTAACCATAAGCCGGGCTCTTGCCTGTTATGGAAGGATCGTGGATGTATTCTCCGTGGAGGCAGCCATTGAGGGAGGAGACCGGTCTGCAGAAGATATTCTCTTTCCGGATGCTGTGGAATTCCGTGACGTCTCCTTCACTTATGAGGGCGGAGGGGATAAGGCTCTATCCCATATCAGTTTTAAAGCAGTTCAGGGAGAGACCATTGGCATAATCGGAGGAACCGGTTCCGGCAAATCCACCCTTGCCCAGCTGATTCCTCGCTTCTATGAGGCCTCGGAGGGCAAGGTCTTCCTTTATGGCCATGACCTTTCGGAATATTCGGGGAAGGCTTTAACGGATCTGGTTTCTTTTGTGCCGCAGAAAGCCAGGCTTTTTGCCGGCAGTCTCAGGGACAATCTGACCCTGGGCGCTCCGGATGCATCTGATGAGGATATCCAGGAAGCTCTGAGTCTGGCTCAGGCCAAAGAATTCACGGATCAGCTGGCAGAGGGGCTTGATTCCCCGGTTGCCCAGGGGGGAAAGAATTTTTCCGGAGGACAGAAGCAAAGACTTACCATCGCCAGGGCCCTGGTCCGGAAGACCCCCATCCTGATTCTTGACGACAGTGCGTCCGCGCTGGATTATGCAACGGATGCCAGACTTCGGCAGGCTTTGGCCCATCTGGAAAGGAAACCGACCACCTTTATCATTTCCCAGAGAACCTCTTCTGTCATGGGGGCTGACAAGATTCTGGTCCTTCATGATGGGGAGCTTCAAGGTCAGGGAAATCATCAAGAGCTCATGAAAACGTGCGGAATCTACCGGGAAATCTATGATTCC
>CAMOVS010000174.1 GCA_946627575.1 uncultured Lachnospiraceae bacterium | reverse complement strand
TGTATACAATCAGATACTTTCCCCCATCTGTTAATCAGCCGGTTACCAGATGCGCTCCGTCAAGCTGATTAATAGAGCTTCCAAACCGATCTGGTCTCCGATCAGGCCGGTTTTGATCCTGGTTTCGGTATCCAGACAAAGTTCCAGAACGCCGGTCAAGGTCTTTTCATTATATCCTCCAAGAAGCTTTCGGTTCCTACGGACTGCAAAGTCACGGATTCCTGCTGCCTGTGCGATTTCCGCATCCTGCATTCTCCTTCGGTCCATATCGTAGATGATGAGGAGGATGCGGTACTGACGGATCAGCATATAGAGGATACGGAGGGGAGGTTCCCTTAGCATAATCATCTCCCGGTATCTTTTTTTCACAAGATCTTTGCTGCCTCCTGCTATGGCATCGGTCAGTTCAAAGATCTTATCCTCGATCTTTGCGGACACGAGAGCATCGATGTCCTCCCGGCTGATGACCTCTTCCTCCCCGGCATAGGAAATCAGCTTGCTGACCTCCTGATTGAGGGTGTAGAGGTCTTTGCCCGCAAGACTGATCAGGTAGGAGGCGTCATCTCCTCTCATCTTTTTCCCGGACTTCTTCAGCCAGCCAGCAATATATCTCTTTACATCAGCTTCCTTAAGATCTTTGCTCTGGGCGTCTGCTACATATCCATTCTTCCTGATCCATTTATATATAGCAGACCGTTTATCCACTTTTTCTTCTATGATGATCATGCAGGTTGTCTCCGGCATTTTTTCGAAGAGGTCCGGCAGGACCTCTCTGCCATCTTTGATGACATTGGTGCTGTCCAGAAGAATTACCCTCTTTTCACTGAAAAACGGGAAGGTCATGGCCAATTCGGATATCTCTGCAAGGTCTACCCGGTCCATCTGGTAGGGATGATAATTCATGGTATCATCCTCCGCCACAAGGGCATCCACCAGTGCGTGCCTGATCTGCCGGATCAGATAAGCTTCATCTCCTGTCAGAAGGTATACCCTGCTGAAGGATCGGTTTTTGATGTGGTTCTGTATATCTTTGATAAAGGTTAGGGCCATGAGTGTAACTCTTTCTATTTCTCCTTATATATATCAGTATCTCCTAAGACAGTATAACACACAAGGCCTTTTCACGCTATTATTGGTATTGTTCGAATCAAGGTTCATCGATCCGTGACCACTTTACCGCCCTCAGTTCATCTGTGTCCTGCTGATTATCGTCGGCATCGTCGGTTTGAAACTTTTTGGCAAGAATTAAGCACATGTTCAATAGGATGTGTCTCTCTGCTTCCGCCAAAGCTGCGCGGATCTTTTCATGCCATCCTCTGTTTACGGGCCGGCATACCCTGCCCGGATTGTTTTCCCGTCGGTTTCCAGGCAGACCGCTCCGGCCCAGCTGGTGCAATAAACTTTAGAGGCTCCTGATTCCTTTAGGCGGGCCAGAGTCTGCTCTCCAGGGTGTCCATAATTGTTCTTTCTGCCGGCGCTGATCCCGGTGATGGCGGGGCGGGCCAGATCCAGAAAATCTTTGCAGGAGCTGTGGGAGGAACCATGATGGGCCGCCTTGAGGAAACAGATTCCATTCATGATATCATGAGGGAATGCCGTCTCATCTTTTCTATTTGTTGCAGGCATATCTGCATATTCCTGCAGATATGCCTTTATCATTTTCTCTTCCTCCTGACCTATATCACCGGTAAATACTGCATCAAACTGCTTCCACTTCATATACAGAACTACCGATCTTGCATTACGTTCTTCTCCCTCGCCTTCTGCTAGCCCGGGACCTGCTTCTTGGCCTTTCACTTTCCTGGCTGTGCTCTCCGATAAAGGATTCAGGCAGAAAAAGGATACCGTATCCAGACTGAACCGGTCTCCCCTTTTCAGATAGCGGACCGGGATTCCCTGCTTCCGGGCAAGATTAAGGATGGTCAGACGGTTCTTATCCTTTTCTTCCTCCGGACCCGGTGAAGCGACAAGCAGACATCCAACGGGATATCCCGATTTCAGAAGATCCCGGACACCGGATATATGGTCTTGGTCAAAATGGCTGATGACGATCCCGTCCAGATAGGCAATTCCATAATACTTAAGGGCGGGCTTGATAACATAGGAAGCAATCTCCTGGTCTGAGCTGCTGCCGCTGTCTATTAAAATATTATAGCCATCCGGACATCGGACCAGAATGGAATCTCCCTGTCCTATATCCAGCATGGTGATTCCCAGTACAGGACGGCGGGGGATGGCCGCCACAAAAGCCAGCATGAAAGCTGTCGATACTATCAAGACATATTTACGGCGGCAATATCCGATAAAAATCAGCACTTCCAGTCCATAGATCAGAATCACCTGGCCGATCTTTAGATGGCCGGTTACGACCAGGGCTGCCGGTACCTTTCGAACCATAGTAAAGATCCCATGGAAAGCCCGGATGATCCAGACTGCCGGCAGGCAGCTTATGGAAGCGCAACCCTTCAAAATCAGGCTTATGGGCAGGACCAGCCCGATGACATGCTCAGTCAAAAATAGAAAAGCCCCGATCACTGCGGAAAGCATCAGGGGAACCATAGCCGGTATGATGACAAGATTAAGGAGAATACTATAGGGAGACCATTCATAATAAATCATCATGATAAGGGGCGCGGTCACTGATGAAATCACCAGTCCTGAAAACAGGCTGCCTTTTATAGGCGATAAGATGTTATTTTTCTGTGATCCCCCATACTGATTTTTCTTTACACGAACAGATGAAACCGGTTCCCGGAGCCTTTTGCCCTTTTCCCTTCTTTGAGTCCGTCCCCATTCATTTCTTTTATTCCTCCATTGTAAAGCGGCAGGAAGTACCATGCCTATGGCAAAAACAGATGCAAAGGATATGATACAGCCTCCTTCGAAAGCCCGAAAGGGAGATTCCATAAGCATGAGAATCATAGCCAGACTCATGGCAGAGATCATATCATACTCCGCCCCCAGATACTCTGCCAAAAGAAAACTTGCGAACATAATAGAAGCCCGGATCAGAGAGGAGCCTCCGGTAACGATAAGCCCGTAAAAAAAGATAAAGAAGGCTGAGACGGTACAGCTTAAGCCATAGCTCTTTTTTCTCCTTCTCATCATGCGGAAGAATCTTCCGGCAATGATAGAGACATGGAGTCCCGACAGACTTAACAGGTGGGCCGCGCCATTTTCCTCATAGAGACTTCGCTCCTCTTCCGATAAGTCGCTTTTATCCCCCAGGGCCATTGCCTTGAGAAGAGCCTGCTCTTCGTAGGAAAAGCCCTCTTCATAGCCTCCTTCTACCAGCTTCCTGATAGTATATGCCCATCTTCTAAAGGAAATCAGAGGCCTTGACCGTATTTTCCCTTTGCCGGCATGAAAGCAGACTCTGATCCCCTGGGACAGACGATAGCTTTTCAAGGGAAATTGACCGGGATTACGAACTTCTTCCAGGGCCAGAAGACTTCCGGAAGCCTCGATCCGGTCTCCGGGCAGGACCTCCCCGGTCCATCCTGTCAGGATACATTTTCCATACAAGTGATCTGCATGATCGGATCCTCCTATAGTCTGATCATGTATCCTTATCTTTGCCCCCTTCTTTAGGATAAGAGTCTTCTTTCCGTCTCTCTCTCCATCCTCATCCTTCTTGTCATCTGTCCCTCCGGCCTTCTCTTTCACGGTTTCAACCACTCCGGAAATTGCAGCTGTGATCTCCTCTTTCACTCCTTTTTCCCGGCTAGGGTCACGGCCGACAAAAATCTCTTCCATCTCTTCCCTTTCCCTTTGATCATCTTTTTCCAGGATCAAGGGTTTCTGAATCCAATCCCCATACAGACTTTTCTCAATACCTTTTGAATGACAGACATAGCCATACAGGAGCTGACCAGCTATAAATGCCGTCAAAGCAATGATCAAAAATCCTTTAACAGCAGTTCTTTCCCTTCTGATATTGAACATAACAGATATACTCTTTACCATCCCGGAGAAAAATCCATGGCTTCCTCTATGAGATCCATAAAACAAATGGCCTGTGCCGGAGACCGGGCCGGAACTGTAGATATAATGCACGAAGAATCCCATAAACAGAAAGCATACAACCACACCATCAATAATCAGTGAAAAGATTCCTCCCAGATATACACTGACTTCCCCAAGAATCATAGCTGTCATAACAATAAACAAAGGCCTTCTCATGAACTTCATCTCCATAAACGATAGAAGGATAGTTGGTGCTTAACATCTCAATTCCGCTGCCGTGCTCTT
>CAMOVS010000173.1 GCA_946627575.1 uncultured Lachnospiraceae bacterium | reverse complement strand
GCGGCCGGGTCCGAAGTTGGTGCAGTATTCGTCGCCGGAGAAACCATTGTAGAAATGATTGTCATCACCCGTGGTAAAGTGGGAAAGAGCATCCATATGAGTTCCTACATGCATGGAGGAGATCATGATCTCCGTATTGAGGCCCATGTGATATTCCTTTGCGTTGGTCGGAACATCCAGCCATTCGCCTTCTTTGTACCAGTTGACACTTCGGTCAATGTTGGTGTCTTTCATATTCTGGCGGCCTTTGGGGGAGGCGTAGGCAACCAGTTCAAAACCTGTGTGTCCTGCCCATACCGGCATACCCTTAAAACGCTCGGTTTCCAGGTCGTAGATCTTTCCTTTCTTGATCAGCTGGACGGCGGCAAGAACACTTTCCTGTGTGATTTCCTGAGCAGCGCCAACCTCATCATCTGCGCCGTATTTTGCCCATACGTTCTCATTAACCCATGAATTGTCGTGATAATCTTTTTTCATTGTGCATACCTCCATTAAGAAATATAGTATTAGAACAATAGTTGATTAGCTAGATCTATCAATATATCTTCCCCTCCGAATCCTCCGGATTTTGACAGGAGAGAAAGAGTATGATCACCTGCTGTTCCCTTGATCAGAACAGTGCCTGATGCCGGCTCGCCGATGGGATTCAGAATCAGGCCTGGACATTGACTAATGGCTGAGAATAATGTGTCGCCGCCGATAATCATGATGAGAGATTCCGGCAGGATATCAATAATTCTTGTGAAGAGTTCTCCCATTCTGGCCGCTATGCGGGGAGCGATCTCCCTGCCTGGAATTCCTTTCCGCCGGGCATAGTCTTTGACTTCCTCGATAGCATCCGGGGAATAGACATCTATGATCACTTTGTCATGTCTGAGGCATTCCTCTTCGATGCTATTTAAGAAAACAGCTCCTTCGGGTGTATCAAAAAAGTGACTGTCCAGTTTCTCACATGAGGAAAGACTATGGCGGAAAAACCCTTTTTCTTCTGCCCGGGTCAGCTGACGGCCGGTCACTTCGTTGATGCTTCCGCTTAGAACGATCATTTTTTTCTTCTTTTGCCAGCTTGTAGGATCACGGTAATGGAAATCAAGATGGTCTGCCAGGAATCTTGCGAAACCGGCACATCCTGCCGTGATATCAAGAGCCTGCTTTTCTTTAAGATTCATTCCGATCCCGGTCAGGTCTTCTTCGCTCCTTCCGTCATGGATCACGATACCGGCAGGAGTATCCGGAACTTTTGCCGGAGCCGCCGCCGGAACCGATATGGTAGGGACGTTTGTTTCCATCTGTATCAGATGACACACTGAGGAACAGGTTACCGGGTTAAATGGGTCTTTTCCGAAAATGCTGTCAGATACAGGGACTCCACGGATGTAATGGATGCCGCCCCATGTGTATCGGTCTTCTTCCGGGAGGGCCGGAATAAAATGAACCGGTTTGCCGGATGCCTTATATAAAGCAGCCAGCTCTGCCCCTACATGACCCCGGAGAGCCGAATCGGTTTTCTTATAAAAACAATGTATGCCTTGCTCCTGACAGGCAGAAACCAGTTCGAAGACGAGCCCCCCCGCCGCCTTCGAACTTTTATGTCTGGTTTCTGTGTCTATAATTATCGCTTCCGTATCCCCGCTAATCTCGTTGAAAGGAAGCGGAAGGCTGGTAAAAACCCGGGTATTGATGCCTCTCTTGGAGAACTTGATGCCGGTATCGAGGGCGCCTGTCAGGTCATCTGCAATAACCGCAAGCTTAACCATGTGTCATTCCCCCTCTCTGAACAGGAGTTCATTGTCTGGTGCTTATGATGGCATAGTCGATGGCATTTAGCAGGCTGATCTCATTCATAACCCCCTGGCCGGCGCAATCAAAGGCTGTTCCGTGGTCTACAGAGGTCCGTATGATGGGAAGGCCCAGGGTTACATTGACACCCTTGACTGCCTCCCATTTCTTTTCATTCCGGTCATAGACGAAACCCACCAGCTTTAGCGGTATGTGGCCCTGGTCGTGGTACATGGCCACAACGATGTCATACCAGCCTCCTCTGGCCTTGGAGAAAACAGTATCCGGCGGAACCGGTCCGTCCACATCTATTCCCTGTGCGGCAGCCTCCTCGATAGCCGGGATAATCTCTTCGATTTCCTCCCGTCCGAAAAGACCATTCTCTCCGGAGTGGGGATTCAATCCTGCAACCCCGATCCTGGGATTGGCGATTCCGATTTTCCGGCATTCCCTGTCTGCCATGCAGATGCAGGAGAGGATGCGATCCTTTTTAGCTCTGTCACAGGCTTCCCTCAGTGAAACGTGGGTAGACACATGTACAACCCGAAGATCCTCATGAACCAGCATCATGGCATAATTCCGCGTTCCTGTGTAATGCGCATAAATCTCTGTATGGCCGGAAAAATGATGTCCGGCAAGGTTCATGGCCTCCTTGTTGAGGGCGTTGGTCACCGTGGCGTCGATATCCCCAGCCATGGCAAGAGATATGACCTTCTCTACACAGGCAAAGGCCGCATGGCCGCACATCTCCTGAACCTTTCCGAAAACAAAACGATCCATGTCGACCAGGTCCATATGTAAGATATCGATGGTTCCATATTCAAAAACACAATCTTCGATAGAATGGGCTTCGTGGATGGACAGGGAGTCCTCCTCCAGGATCCCCTTTTCGTACAAAAGATCCAGCATCCTGTGAAAAACCCTGGAATCGCCTACGACAAGAGGACGGCAGCGATCATATATTTCCGGATGGCTGAGAGCCTTTAAAGTGATTTCCGGGCCTCCTCCGGCAGGATCGCCCATGGTAATTCCTATAATAGGTCTAGATTTATTCATAGTTATCATCCTCCTTTTCAGCCGATAATCATTAAGCCTGCATCCCGGAGGGATTTAAACTCAGTATAGCGAATCTGCAAATAATTGCACGCCAATAAAGCAGATAATTAGTTTGAATATGAAACAAAATATAGCAATATTTTGTGTCAAGAAACAATTATATTGAAATGTGTTTTAAAATGAATTAAACTGTATAAATAAGTTCTTGGAAAATATGTTTTGGTAAAGGCGGCTATAGAGTATTGTCATTGATATTTTTTGGTACACATAAATATTTGATTATGAATAAAGGCTGGAGAAATAAAAGATGGAAAATAACGATTATATTGAAGTTCTGGCCATCCTTCCCTATATAGAATTATCTAAGCAGGTGGAGAAGGAGGCGGAGGCCTATCCCCATCTTAGGGTAACCTGCCGGGTGGGCAACCTAGACCAGGGGGTACAGGCAGCCAAGGAAGAGATGAAGAATAAGTCTTATGACATGATTCTTTCCCGTGGAGGTACGGCAGAGCTTCTCCGCAGCAATATCAGTGGGATCTGTATACAGGAGATCAGTATTTCTTTTGAAGATGTTTTTTATGCCTTGATGCTGGCGGGCAGCTACGGTGAGAAGTCGGCGGTTGTCAGCTACCCGGCTCTGGCCAGGCAGGCAGAAACATTTAAGGAACTGATGGATCAGAAGATAGAGATTCACGTGATTCGTTCGGTGGAAGAGGTGCGGGATACCCTGACCAGGCTGCAGCAGGATGGCTGTACCATGGTAGTGGGAGACGTGATCACTGCCCAGGTGGCTAAAGAGATGGGGATCAATGTTATTCTGATGATGTCAGGGCAGAACAGCATCAGAGAAGCACTCTACTTTGCGGAGAATCTGATCCCTTTGAAGCAGACATCCCGCCGGCCCAGGCTGCAAGCCAGGCAAAAAGAAGAATATAAGACAGGCTCTATTGTCCTCTTTAATCAGGAGCCGGATGAAGGCTATTTCTACCAGAGCAGTTACGGAGTTGCCAATTCGGTAGGGGAGACCCGGGATGAGATCACGGCCTGCAGCAGGACCAGCCTGCCGGTTCTTATTATGGGAGAGCCGGGAACGGGGAAAGAGGCAGCTGCCATGGCTGTCTACCATAAGAGCGAGTACCATAACAATCCCTGCTGCCGGATTGATTGCGGTACTGTAACTGACAGAGAATGGACCCGCTTCTTTAACAACAGCTCCTCCCCCCTCCTTGAAGTCCACTCTACCATTTATTTTAAAAATATTCATATGCTGTCAACTTCTAATATGCGAAGATTGCAGAAGCTGATCGAAGAATCCGGCCTCTGCATCAGGAATAAGGTAATCTTTTCCGCTGTGACCGACCCTTCCGGCCAGGTCCCTCGGTTTCCCCGCTACATACTGGACGAGGCAGCCTGCATGCTCCTACACCCCCTGCCT
>CAMOVS010000172.1 GCA_946627575.1 uncultured Lachnospiraceae bacterium | reverse complement strand
GTCATATGGAAATCATCGATCAGAAAGTCTGCTGCCATCTCTCCGGCAACCTGCTGGCTTCCGTTTCTTGCCGCATTCAGCCATATGAAATCATTTGTTTTCAGATCGATCCCGAACAGGTAGGCGAAGGTACTCTGACAGTTCACCGTAAAGGCAGACGTCACGGTTTTCGGTTCAAAGACCTGACCGCTGTCCTCTAGATCTCTGAGCATATATCCTGCACGGCACAGGCACTGGTCAAAATTAATCCCACTGTATACATTATTGCAGAAAACCAGATAGCGGACCCTGGGATACTGCTTCCTGAATACAGCCGTATCAATGTCAAAGTATTCTGAGCCACCGTTAAAACCTGCTGTCTGGTCCCCGGAATAGGTGATTGCCTCTGACTGCCTTTCTGCCATGGTCCGCCAGGAGAATTCTTTCTGTCTGCCATCTTCAGTCAGGCCAAGTACCGACAGATCGATATCATCAACCTTCTCCCAGTAGGTAAAGGCGCGGATCTTCTTCATTTCACCGATATGAATATGGCTGCCCCTGGCCAGGACGCCAAACCCACCCTGGGAGGTACTCTCCGCCAGCGGAAGGGCATAATTCTTCATATCAGGATCTATATAAACCTTGCCAAGTCTGCCCTTTAAAAGGGCTTGCAGGTTAGCAGTCAGCCTTTCCCGTACCATGTCTGCCTGATTCTCTGTGATCAAGGATCTTCTGGCAGCTGTCTCCTGCGCTGTTTCCTGATGGACCTTAAGCATTTCATGTTTTGTAAAGACAAATGCCCTGGCCTTTCCCGGCATCTCTTTCCGCCTGTACCGCAGCAGCAGCTGGATCAGGATGATCACATTTTTCGTGTTGACCCGGCTCAGGATATACTGTATGTCTTCATCTGTCCTGCACCGGCTGATCAGGTAATCCAGGTGACGCAGGAGGGCGCCGCTGCCCTTGCCTTTCAGGACCACATCCGCCGCTTCCCTGATACCTCCGGCCGCCATCGCTTTCTCAAAGGCTGCATAAACCGAGCAGTTTCCCTTCGTCCTCATCGCGGCGACAAAAGCCTTGCCTTCATCCGTCCTGGCATGGTAATGCAGGTGGTGAAGAAGCCCGTTCCAGATGGCCTTCTTCTCATAGCAGGAAGTAATATCGATGTCTTCACCGGCAAGGAAGCTGTCAAGCACCTGAGCAATGAACTTTCTGTCCTGATTTTTCAGATTCAGCTGCTTCAGGTCTTCGTTTCCATAGACCCGCCAGTTCAGCTCATCCACCAGGCGGATCACATCAGGCAGGGACAGAAAATCTGCAAATTTCAGATCCCTGGTATCTAAGAGCAGGCGGACTGCCGTCTGCTTTGAAGCCACATCTGTCACCTGAAGATCATAGGTTCCCAGATAATCAAGGACAAGGGCATACTGTCTGGGGCTCAGCGGCCGGGTGCTTTTCAGAAGATCTGCAATCATCTGTTCAAGTTTTGATACCGCTTCCTCCTCTGTGATCACGGCAAAGTCCCTGATCTGCACATTTTCCTTAAAAGCTGTCCGTTCAAAATCTGCTTCAAACAAAGAATGACCAGCCTGATCAAAATGTCCCAAACCATAGGTCACGGCATAGTGGACCAGCTGATCAAAAAGCAGCTCGTCGAGTGAAAGAGCACGAACAGTCCGTGGGAAGCCCTTATAGAAGGGCTTTGGCACACCTATCCCCAGCTGCTTTCCGGCAAAAGTGATCATCTCCCGTTCCAGCAGGTCGCGGCCGGAAATAATGCGGATACCAAAAAGATTAGCCAGTGAGAACATAACTTCAAAAGCATCCTCTGAAGACACTTTCCCATCGCTGACAAAATAATGCTTATCAAAGAGGTATGACTTAAAAATCTCTTTCATCTGATCATCCGCCTTCCCGCACTCAGCTGCAGCTGCCAAAACTGTTAAAGAAAAACACATGGCGATATCGCCGGATTGTTTCTTTCTCCCCGAAGGGAGAAAGGGATCTGAAAAGAAGTAAATCCGGCTAGCTGCCATGTGCCTTTATTATAGCAGACAAATCCCTGTCTGTCATTAAACCGTAAGGCTACTTGTTATTTTTTTCTTTGACGGTCATGGTAAAAAACTCTGAAGGCCTTTACTTGTCTGAGTTGAAATTCGTCGAGCCTTGCCAGGCCATCAGCCTTGATCTCTTTCGGAATCCCGAAAGCCGCTTCGGCAACAGCCCCTGCCATACAGGCAATGGTATCGGAATCTCCGCCAATGGAAACTGCCAGACGAACTGCTTCCTCATAAGAGTTTCCTTCCAGGAAGGCCCGGATGGCCTGGGGAACCGACCCCTGACAGGATACATCAAAAGTATAGTCCGGGCGGATCTCTGAAAGAGGTGTATCCAGGTCATAGTCAAACATCTCCTCAATGAATGTCTTGATCCGGGTCTTACTCATGCCCTTTCTTGCCATGAAAACCGCGGCTGCGATGGCCTTGGCCCCTTTGATACCCTCCGGATGGTTGTGGGTGACCGCCGCTGTCAGTTCCGCCATATGCAGCACCTTGGTCAGATCATCGAATAACCAGCCGACCGGGGAAACCCTCATAGCCGAACCATTCCCCCAGCTGTTATAAGGCTTAGGGTAATTTGTCCGGATCCATTTGATAAATGTGCCGCCATAGCCGGCTTCGGGATAGCGCCGGCCATAAAAGCGCATGGCGTCTATCAGCTTCTGCTGAATCTCCTCATCACTTTTCCCGTAAGACAGCCTCAGCCCTTCAGCAACCGCAATGGTCATCACACTGTCATCTGTCGGCCTGCAGCCGGAACTGAAAAGAGGAAAGTCCGTCGTCTTGATATTATGCCATTCGTAGACCGAGCCGATCATATCGCCGATAATTGCACCTAACATGTGTTTCACACCCTTTCTGAATCTTTGTTTTTTGCTATGGCTGGATTATAACATTTTCTACAGAAAGACCGGTCGCTTCCAAAGCGCCCGGCCGATTATGATGCAATATCAGGAGATCAGACATGGCAGTCCATGCTCTTCCAACTGAATGTCCAGTTCGATCATGTCATATATCCCATTCTCAATAAAATATGAAAAAATGATATCCGTCTTGTCACAGGGTGACAGGGCGTAGCCGGCCCTGGCCATCAGGTCTCTGGTCTCATCCAGATTCAGCATGGCACCGACACACAGGCACATGACCGTCATCTTCTTCGGATGAGCATCCGGGTTATTCTTGATCTTTGAAAAGACCTTCTTATCAACGATCGCCCGCTTATAGACATCCGGGTAGGACAGATGTTTTGAGTCGATCAGGTAGATCAGATATTCTGAAAAAGTATCCGACAGATGCTTTATCCGCTCGTTAAGAGCACTCTCATGCTGTTCGGAAAACTCCGGCGGAAGCGCCAGCTCCGGCGCTTCATCGTAAGCCGCTTCCTGCTCATGCGGCGGCGCTGAAGAGGCCCCCGTAACTGGCGCCGTATGATCCGTCTTAATATCATCCCGGCGGGCCCTCCTGCGCATGCTCTCCAGGATGCCCTGCTTGCGTCTCTCCCTCGCCTGCATCTGCGGTGCCATTGCAGCACCGCCGGGAGCCGGGGAAGCTGGCCGGTTTGCCATCTTTGGCCTGGGACCTGATAATACAGGCAGATCACCGTAGAGATCATACTCTTCAATCTGCTTTTCTTCGACGTAGTTCTGATCGATATAGGCATCCAGCCCTTCAAAGAGCTGACTGCCGAGGTTTGTCATCTTCTGGTCAAAGACCACCAGATAGATAAGCATCTCATGGGTCATCAGAAAAGCACTGATCTCATCCACTGCGATCCGAAACCCCTCTTCTCTGGGATAGCCGAAACCTCCGGTAGAGATCAGCGGAAAGGCGATGGAAGATGCACCATACTCTGCCGCCAGAGCCAGGCTCTTTTTGTAGCAGGACCGCAGTTTCTCTTCCTCACCATGCTGCCCATCGATAAAGAGGGGGCTTACTGCATGGACAATATACTTTGCCTGCAGCTTAAAGGCCGGTGTGATGAAAGCGTCCCCCTCGGGAACGAAACCGATGGTTTTCCTGTATGCCAGGAGCTCATCAAAACCGGCTGCCTGGTAGATGGCTCTGTCGCAGCCCGTCCCCACCGTAGGATGGTCATTCGCCGTATTGACAATGATATCCGCCTGCATCCGGGTGATATCATTTCTGACGATCTTAAACGGCATAAACTCACCCTTTCCTGATGGCTGCCCGCTTATGGGTTCCCTTACCGATCAAAGCATTTTCATCATGGGCAGTG
>CAMOVS010000171.1 GCA_946627575.1 uncultured Lachnospiraceae bacterium | reverse complement strand
CTAATTATGTATGATCTTTATAGCAATGTCAAACACTATTTTCAAGGGCGGCCCGGCCGCTTCCTGATCCGCTGTTTTTGTTGTCGCTTGCCTTATCTTTCATTGTATGATATTTTTTATATAGTACAATGGTAGATGGGAATATCAATGATTAAAGGAAATAAAGATGATAAAGAGAAATAAAAAATGCTCTCCCTGTTCGCATATCGTTAGCTGTTTGTCCTTCATGACTCTCGCTCTGCTTCTCTCCGGCTTTTTGTTGTTCAAAGCTCCTGCCCGGGCAGCTGTGATCAAGCCGGGACAGGAGTCTTCCCTGATCTGGTTCGGTGATTCAAGGACAGTCTATTTTGCTTCTGCCGTATATGGCTACAAGCCTAAGAAACATACCCGGCCTCTGACGGTGTATAAAAAGCATGTGGTAGCCAAATCCGGCACAACGCTGGGATGGGCAAGAGGGACCGGCTATCGCAAGCTCTGTAAGCGGCTGAAAAAAAATCCGGCTGCAACGGTTATCATGAACTTTGGCGTCAACGATATAGGCCGGGGTTACGATCATAAAGGCGGCTACCTGTCCTTAATCAGGAAAATCCATAAAAAGTATCCACGGGCGACTTTATGTTTTATGTCAGTCAATCCCGTGAAAGCCAGCTCCAGAAATCCTTATGCCAGAACCAGGGCTAAAGCGAAAAGAGTAAATCAGCGGATTGCTTCTTTTAACTCTTACATCCACAATAAGCTGCCTAAAGGATGTGTCTATATAAACAGTAACCGAAATGTCTCCTTTTCTTACAAGGATGGCTTGCATTATACCAAAGCTGCTTATCGGAGGATCTGCCGGTATGTCACAGGTAAAAAACGACTGTCCAAATAATAATACAGGGATGCCGATTGTAATTGAATACAAAGGCATCCCTTTTTATTACCGGATATCCATGAGCGGATCAGCTTAGATCCGGATACTCAATCTTTTTAAGAAACAATCCTCTGGCCTTGGCTGTTTCCCCTGCTAAATTCCGGTCCCTGGCTTCCAGGATTTCTTTTACATGTTCTGGAGGATATACTCCTAAACCGACTTTGATCAGGGTTCCTGCTATGATACGTACCATGTTATAGAGAAAGCCTTCCCCAATAACTCTGATAATGATCTTATGGTCATCCTTCCCGCTGTCTTCATAAAATGACGCATAAGGCCGGCTTTCTATGTCTATAGCCCTTACAGTTCGAATCGTGGTTTTAGCCGATGTGCCCGAGGCACAGAAGCTGGCGAAATCATGCTTGCCAACCAAATAAGCCGCCCCCTTCCGCATCAGGTTCAGATCAAGGGGCATGGTCACCAGCTGTGTGTAAAGGCGCTCCGTAGGAATAGGGAGTCTGCAGTTTTGAATATGGTATTCGTAAGTCTTTATGGACAGACAATATCTAGGATGGAAGTTCCTATCTACCTGCCTGGAGCTGCGAATCCGGATATCCTCCGGCAGCTTGCCATTGAGGGCATAGCACATTTTCTCAGGCGGTATCCCGGATTCCGTATCAAAAACAGCCACATTTCCGTAGGCATGAACCCCTGAATCCGTACGGCTGGCACCCATTACCCGAATCTCCTCTCCCAGAAAGTCAGATAGCACCTGATTTAATTTCTCTTCTACTGTCATACCGTTCGGCTGGATCTGCCAGCCGCAATAGGACGTGCCATCATAGGCCACTTCAATCATAATCCGTTTCATATCTATCCTTTTCAAAAGCAATTCCGCTCTTATCCTTATTTTCACCGTCTAGCAGCAGCTGCCGATTATCTTTTAAGGCGATGTTCAATGAGCCAGTCCGGGAAGCAAGAAGGCCTCGAAAGCCATCAACATCACGTAGAGAACCAGAACCGCATAGGCACAGTAATCTTCTTTACTATAGTTCAAGGGGTGAAGCTTCGTTCTTCCCCTGCCGCCCTGATAGCAGCGGGCGTCCATAGCCATGGCCAGCTGACCGGCCCGACGGAGGGCCGAGACAAAAAGAGGAACCAGAACCGGGAGGGTCTTTTTGGCTCTCACCAGAATATTCCCTTCCTCAAAATCAGCCCCTCTTGCCATCTGGGCCCGACGAATCCGTTCGAACTCTTCTGATAAGATGGGGATAAAATGCATGGCTATGCTCATCATCATGGCATATTCATGGACCGGGATGTGAATTCTGGTCAAAAAACCCAGAGATTTTTCCAAGCCATCTGCCACATCCCCCGGGCTTGTAGTCAATGTGAGGATAGAAGACCCGGCTACAAGCAACACGAGTCTGGCTAATATATAGATGGTATTGCTGATTCCTTCCCTGGTCAGTGTAAATGGTCCTGCAGCCCAGAGAACATGGCCACGAGTGAAAAACAGATTGACCACCATTGTAAAAAGCAGGATAAACCACAGCGGCTTGATTCCACGCAGAAGAGCAGGCAAAGAAGCTTTGGCCAGCAGACTTACCATAATAAGGAAGGCCAGAGACATGGCTAGGCCCAGAGGATTCATGGGAAAGAATAGAGTAATGACATACAGGAGCGTACCGGCCAGCTTCACTCGGGGATCCAGACGGTGAACCAAAGAATTGACAGGCTGATAGACTCCTAGTGTTAAGGATCTCCGTTTCATTTTCTCCCCGCCCTTTCCCATATCCAATCTGCCAGGTCTTCCATATTGACAGGCAGGGTTTTATCAACTCGATTCTCTGGATCTTCTGCCATACCATGATGCAGCTTGTGCAATAGTTTTCGAGTCCATGGAATATCAAGCCCTGCCTCCTTCAATTCTTTAGCTTTGGAAAAAACTACGGCCGGAGAACCATCCAGGACCATCCTGCCTTCACTCATAACCAGAACTCTAGAAGCCATCTCGGCCGCGTCATCCATGGAATGGCTGCTGAAAATGACAGTCATTTTTTTATCTTTTATCAGGGTGCGGATCAAGGAGAACAGGGCTTCTTTTCCTTCCTCATCCAGACCGGCTGCAGGCTCATCCAGGACGAGGACGGAAGGCTCCATAGCCAGGATACCTGCCAAAGCGACTCGTCTCTGCTGGCCCCCGGATAAAAGAAAGGGAGATTGGTCCTCATAACTATCCGGGATTCCCATAAGACGGAGAGCCTTCCTTGCCTTCTCCCCGGCCTGTTCCGGGTCCAGTCCCATATTACGTGGTCCAAAAGCTACATCTTCAAGAATTGTATCGGCAAAAAGCTGGTGCTCAGGATTCTGGAAGCAGAGACCGACTTCTTTTCTAAGGTTCTTCCGGGAGTAATCCCGATCCCAGATATCTTTTCCTTTAAAAAGAATCCTGCCATGATCCGGTCTAAGGAGGCCGTTCATGTGAGAAAAGAGGGTAGATTTGCCGGAACCGGAAACCCCTGTAAGAGCGATACACTCTCCCGAATAAATGTTCAGACTAATGCCGGAGAGCGCATCAGTCTCAGTATAACCCGGATAATGAAAACTAAGATCGGACAGCTCAAGGAGGGGGACAGGATCTCTGTCCAGGCAGTTGAGCGCAAATCTCCTGCTTTCGCGGTGATTAGAAGGGGGTGACTCCGACTGATGTTGAAGAGATATCAGATAAGAAATCAGGTCAGTCTCGCCCATAATGCTTTCAGGAATGTCCATGCCTTTTCCACGCAGAAGACATATCAACTTCAGCCATGGCGGCATGGATAGACCGCACTCTTTCATCCTGTCCGGCTTCTGAAATACGGCAGCAGGCCTGCCTGACATGACAAGTCTCCCGGAATCCACTACATAGAGCTCATCGGCATCCTCCACCTCTGATACGTCATGGGTAATATACACTATGGTAATCCCCTTTTCATCATGGAGCTTCCTAACGATCCTTCCGATCTCTCTGCTGGCCTGGGGATCCGTCATAGCAGTAGCCTCGTCAAAGATCATACACTCCGGTTCCATAGCAAGGATGCCTGAGATCGCAACCTTCTGCTTCTGGCCTCCGGAAAGAGCATTGGGAGAATAAAGCCTTTTGCCTGTCAGCCCAACTGCATCCAGGACCTGGTCAATCCTTTGGTCAATCTCCTTAGGTTCCATGCCCAGATTCTCGGGCCCAAAGGCAACATCCTCTTCCACCGTGCTGCCGACCATTTGATTGTCGGGATTCTGGAAAACGATCCCGGCCATTTTACGGATAGGCAGGAGATTCTCATCTTCTGAACTATCTTTTCCATCAACGAGGACTGTACCCGATGTCGGCTTCAGCAGAGCAGCCATGTGCAGAGCCAAAGTCGACTTGCCTGACCCGTTTCTCCCAAGAATTCCAACGAACTTGCCCTTTTCCAGATGGAGGGACAGGTCAT
>CAMOVS010000170.1 GCA_946627575.1 uncultured Lachnospiraceae bacterium | reverse complement strand
AGCAGCACGGCATCCACCTGCCCTTCTCCGCTGACAGCAGCTACAGCCGTGACCGCAACCTCTGGCACATCAGCCACGAAGGCCTTGAGCTCGAGGATCCCGCTCTGGCCCCCAACTATGACCATCTTCTGGTTCTCAGTGTAACTCCTGAGAATGCACCGGATGAGGCAGAGGAAGTTACCATGACCTTTGAGTCCGGCGTTCCCACATCCGTGAACGGGGAGAAGATGAAGGTCGCTGACATTATCCGTACCCTCAATAAGCTGGGCGGCAAGCATGGCATCGGCATCGTAGATATCGTAGAAAACCGGGTTGTCGGCATGAAGTCCCGCGGAATCTATGAGACACCAGGCGGCACCATCCTCTACGAAGCCCAGCAGCAGCTGGAAGAACTGGTTCTGGACCGTGACACCATGAATGCCAAGAAAGACATGGGTAATCGTCTGGCCCAGCTGGTTTACGAAGGAAAATGGTTTACTCCCCTCCGGGAAGCCATCCAGGCCTTTGTAACCTCCACCCAGAAGTATGTAACCGGAGAAGTGAAATTCCGCCTCTACAAGGGCAATATCATTAAAGCCGGCACAACTTCACCCTACAGCATCTACAGTGAGTCTCTGGCTTCCTTTACCACCGGCGACCTCTACGATCACCATGATGCCCAGGGCTTTATCACCCTTTTCGGCCTGCCCTCCAAGGTTCGGGCTATGAAGCTGCAGGAAGTGGAAAAGAATTCAGGCAAATAATAAGCGGATTCAATGATTGCTAACATGACAACAAAAAAGAACGCCTTCATGGCGTTCTTTTTTCACTAATATCTTTTTTACTAACATTACTAACAGAAGAAAGGAGACCATCATGGCCCAGTTATGGGGAGGACGATTTACCCGGGAAACCGACCAGCTGGTTTACCGTTTTAATGCATCGATTGATTTTGATAAGAAGTTTTATCGTCAGGATATGGAAGGCAGCATGGCCCACGCCCGGATGCTGGCTTCCATAGGAATCCTTAGCGAAGAGGAACTGACGGCGATCCTCGAGGGAATTAAGGGGATTCTTGAAGATGTGGAAGCCGGAAAGCTGGAGATCACCGAAGAGTACGAAGATATCCACAGTTTTGTAGAAGCCGTCCTGACCGACCGGATCGGAGAGCCCGGCAAAAAGCTGCACACAGGCCGCAGCCGCAACGACCAGGTGGCTCTGGACATGAAGCTCTATACCAGGGATGAACTGCTGAGTATTCAGGAAGAGCTTCTCGCCCTGATCAAGACGCTCCATGGTCTTATGGGGGACCATCTGGAAACCGCTATGCCGGGATTTACCCATCTGCAGAAGGCCCAGCCTGTCACCCTGGCCCACCATCTGGGCGCCTACATGGAGATGTTCAAAAGAGATTTTGAGCGCCTTGATGATATTTATGACAGAATGAATTACTGTCCCCTGGGCTCCGGGGCCCTGGCGGGGACAACCTACCCCCTTGACCGGGATATGACGGCAGACCTTCTTGGATTCTACGGTCCTACTCTTAACAGCATGGACTCCGTATCCGACCGGGACTATGTCATCGAGCTGCTCAGCGCTCTTTCCATCATCATGATGCACTTAAGCCGCTTCTGTGAGGAAATCATTCTCTGGAACTCTAACGAATACCATTTTATCGAGATCGATGACGCCTACAGCACAGGAAGCAGCATTATGCCCCAGAAAAAGAATCCGGACATCGCCGAGCTGGTCCGGGGCAAGACCGGCCGGGTCTATGGAGCCCTGATGTCCATGATGACCACCATGAAAGGAATACCTCTTGCCTACAACAAGGATATGCAGGAGGACAAGGAGCTGACCTTTGACGCTTACGACACGGTCAAAGGCTGCATCGCCCTCTTCCACGGCATGCTGAAAACCATCCGTTTTAACGCGGATGCTATGAGACAGAGCGCTGCCAGGGGCTTCACCAACGCTACCGATGCAGCGGATTATCTGGTCAATCACGGCGTTCCCTTCCGGGATGCCCACGGCATCGTCGGCCGCCTGGTCCTCTTCTGCATCGATAAGGGGATCTCCCTGGACCAAATGACTCTGGAAGAATACAAGGCCATCAGCCCGGTCTTTGAAGAGGACATCTACGAGGCTATTTCCATCGATACCTGTATCAAGAGGCGCAATACCCTTGGCGCTCCCGGACCGGACGCTATGAAAAAGGTTCTGGAGATCAACAAGGAGTGGATCCTGGATCAGGAAGAATAATCGTCAGGATTTTTTATCCGGACCCGTAAGAAGATCCGGAAGACCAGACTGTATCTATCTTAAGGATGAAAGGAGGAGTGTTCTTTATGCTCTTTTCCCTTATGCTTGCTGCTGAAGAAAATACGGAACTAACGAAAATCATCAAGACTGAGCTCATTGATAAAAGTCCTGTAAAAGACTATCTGAAAGATTTCTCCCTGGACATGCTCTACAAAGCAGGAGGTTTTCTTTTGACCATTGCGGTCAGATTGGTGATTGCGATTCTTATCCTGGTTATTGGCTTTCGCCTTGTCAAGGCCCTTATCCGAACACTGAAAAAGGTATTTGAAAAGTCCCGGATGGACCCCACCCTGGAGACCTTCCTGACTTCTTTCTTCAACATCCTCATGAAAATCCTGGTGGTCTTTGCCGCTATATCTGAGCTGGGTGTCGGCGCATCCACCATCATTGCCCTGATCGGGTCTGCCGGACTGGCCATCGGTCTCTCCCTCCAGGGGTCCCTGGCCAATATAGCAGGAGGTGTCGTCCTTCTCTTTGTCAAACCCTTTGAAGTGGGCGACTATATATCGGTTCAGGATTCCCAGGAAGGAACGGTAAAAGCCATCGGCATCCTCTATACCAGACTGATGACCCTGGATAACCACCAGGTTATGATTCCCAACAGCTTCATGGCCAACACCACCATCGAGAATCTTACCCACCAGAGAGACAGGATGGAAGAAATCATCGTGGGTGTCGAATACGAAGAAGATATTGACAGAGTACGCGAAGTCCTCAGGTCTGTTATTCAGCTAGATCCCGACTATCTGCCTGAAAAGGGGATAATGATTTTCGTCAAATCCTACGAGGAAAGCTGCATCAACATGGCCGTTCGCTACTGGGTTCTCTCAGAGAAATACTGGCCTTCCCGCTGGCGGTCTCTTGAGAATATCAAAAAAGCCTTTGACCAACATGGTCTCACCATCCCTTTCAATCAGATGGATGTCCATGTACATCAGCAATAGACCTAATAATAATCGCTCCCTATGATCCGCAAAGCAGCCATAGGGAGCGATTATTATTGTTGTCTCATAATCAACTTTCAACTTGATACCATACCTGTTCTTTATCCTTATCAATATTCCTTGTTATGTCCGGCTCAGCAGAAGTATCAGCAAAACTATTATCATACTTCATCTTATAAACGATCTTTTCAGCAAATTGAGAACGGTGTGATTCGTTATAGTCCTGAATTGCTTTATTAATTTTGTCAAGATAACCGTTCGTATTCTCTTTGGATTTCGTTTTGCCGCAGCCTGCTAAAAAGATTATAAGCATTATAAATAATGCAATTACTATTTTTTTCCGTTTATTCATAGACCTTCTCCCATCTGATAAAACGATTAACCCGACAACCTGTTTCTTAATGGTTAGTATATCATAGAGGATATTTGAAATTGTATTTATGATGGTTCCCTCCTCCTGCCCAATAAAAAGAACTGCCGCTGCCGCGACAGTTCCATACATGTACGTGTTCTTTTATATCTGGTTCTTTATTTCGCTGTAATATAGTCCTGAGCTGTCAGGAGTTCCGCACAGAGGACGGCTCCTCCGGCTGCTCCCCGGACCGTATTGTGAGAAAGGCCAATGAACTTATAGTCATAGAGGGTATCCTCTCTCAAACGACCCATGCTAACTCCCATGCCTCGCTCGTAGTCCACATCCAGGGTTACCTGGGGACGGTTGTCTTCCGTCATATAGCGGATGAACTGCTTGGGTGCGCTGGGCAGATTCAGTTCCTGGGGCAGACCCCGGAAGCTCTCCCAGCGGTCGATGATCTCTTCTTTGGAGGGCTTGCGGTCAAAATTGACAAAGACCGCAGCTGTATGTCCGTTGAGAACCGGTACGCGGACGCACTGGGTCGTGATGAGAGGACGCTCGGCTTTTACGATCTGTCCGTCAAGGATTTTCCCGAAGATACGAAGGGGTTCCTGCTCGGACTTTTCTTCCTCGCCGCCAATGTAGGGGATGACATTTCCTTCCATCTCCGGCCAGTCCTTAAAGGTCTTACCGGCACCGGCAATGGCCTGGTAGGTTGTCGCTATAA
>CAMOVS010000169.1 GCA_946627575.1 uncultured Lachnospiraceae bacterium | reverse complement strand
CTTAATACCCTGAGGGAAGAAGGCCTTTCCCCCCTCTCCCTGTCATGTCTTTCCGCCATCCCCCTCAAGGCGGATGAAGCCGGGATTATCGAGACGGCCCGTTCTCTTCAGGTGGACATAAAAATAATACCCACCGAGGATATCAAGTCTTTAGATATCACATCGCTGGGTATTGCGTCTTCTGAATTTGTAGCTGAAAACACCGGCGTGCCTTCCGTATCCACCGCCAGCGCCTATCTGGCATCAGGCCGGGGAAGCATCCTGCGGGATAAAGCCAAATACAAGGGCATTACCATTGCCCTGGCCCGGATGGCCTCCATCTTCTAAATGCGTTATTCAGGCCTTCCTCGTCTCTGTTGATCCGGACGGGATGATGCAATGGTGCAGGAGGCCTGCCTTTCAATCCCGGCAGGGGGCCGGCTCCCCGATGACCCGGAGCACTTCCCGGAAGTCCATATTGCCTCCGAAGAGGTCCAGGGCGCTTCCGATGGTGACATCCACCCGGTTCCGGCCCAGTCTTTTCAAGGCCTGCAGGTCTTCGAAAGACCCGACCCCGCCGGCATAGGTAATAGGGATGCCTTCCCAGCTGCCAAGGAGGCGGGCCAGATCTTTTTCAATTCCTGCGCTCTTCCCCTCCACATCTACCGCATGGATCAGGTATTCATCACAATATTCTGATAGTTCATCCAGAACTTCCGGGCAAAGGCGGACCTGGGTGAACTTCTGCCAGCGGTCGGTCACAATATAATAATCCCGGTCTTTCCTCCGGCAGCTCAGGTCCAGAACGATTCTCTCCTTTCCCACAGCATCTAGCAGCCGGTTCAGGTTGTCATAATGGATGCATCCATCCTTGAAGACCCAGGAGGTCACGATCACATGGGAAGCCCCCGCCTCCAGGAACTGTCCAGCATTGCCGGCGTGGATTCCTCCCCCAATCATAAAGCCCCCGGGGTATGCCTTAAGGGCCAGCTCTGCCTGGCGGACATCTTCTTCATACCAGGGGCTCTCCTTTGGATTGAGGAGGATGATATGGCCTCCGGACAAACCGGCATCCCGATAAATGCCGGCATAATAATCCCCGTCATAGTCCGATACATAATTGTCCCGGGCATAATCCCCCTTGTCCAGGAGACTGCCCCCTACGATCTGCTTTACTTTTCCGTTATGAATATCGATACACGGGCGAAAGCGCAAGCCGATCACTCCTTTCCTTTTCTTTTATCATATGAGCCTTACTAACTCATGTGATCCTTACTAACTTCTCAAAAAGGCGGATCAATATACCAGCGAAAATGAAGTCTGGTCCCTCATTCTCGATCATCAGCCCCCTCTTCTTTCAGGATTGGCCGGGGCGAAACCGGGCAAAGGCAGCCGGCACGGCATATCTTTCTTTAAGATCTTCCCGGCTGGCCATAAGCCATTCCCCGTCTTCAGGAAGAGAAGGCAAGGGCTGACGGAGGACAAGCCGGTATCCCCGCATCCTCCATTCCACATGGCTGAAGACATGCCTGCCCTCGCCGAGAGAAGTCAATGAATAATCTCTGATATCCCATTTCTTTATCAATTCCTCCAGGCCCTCGGCCGAGAAGCTGCCTTCCAGGTTAGGCAGTTCCCACAGGCCTGCCAGAAGACCCTTTCTATCCCTTCTATGAATAAGCCAGCGGTCTTTATATTCGATACAAAGTACGGTCTTATACTCGATCTTGCGTGCTTTTTTCTCTTTTTTTACAGGATATTCCATCTCTTTCCCGGTTCCGTGGGCCACACAAGCGGTATCCCAGGGACATTCCGAGCATCTTGGCATGCCATTAGGCAGGCAGACTCCTGCTCCCAGATCCATCAGAGCCTGGGTAAAATCCCCCGGTCTCTCTGCCGGCATAGTCCTCATAACTTCCCTGCTGATCTCCTTCTTGACAGCCGTCTTGCCTATATCACCTTCCAGGCCCAAAAGCCTTGCGTACACTCTCAGCACATTACCATCAACCGCAGCCTTTCTCCGGCCGAAGGCGATGGATGCAATCGCCCCCGCCGTATAATCGCCGATTCCGGGAAGGCTTCTCAGGCTGTCATAATCTGAAGGCATCTCACCTCCGAACCGGTCTGTGATCTGTGCGGCAGCCTCTTTCATATGGCGGGCTCTCCGATAATAGCCCAGGCCTTCCCAGATCTTCATCAGCTCCTCCTCATCCCCCTCGGCCAGGTCCCTGATGGTGGGAAACCTCTCAAGAAAATTTCTGTAATAGCTGATCACGGTCTCTACCCGGGTCTGCTGGAGCATGATCTCGGATATCCATACATGATAAGGGCTAGGGTCCGACCGCCAGGGAAGTGTTCTTGCATGATAGTCATACCAGGACAAAAGGCTGTCGCCCAAGCCCGATGGGGCTGCCTGGAGAGGGCGGCAAATGACTCTCCACTCCCGGACCAGGCGATCGAGAGACCAGGCGGCGTTGGCGGGACTTGTGGAGGGAAGCTTTATGGCGGCTAGTCCGGTTTTCTTCTCCTGATAGCGGTGATAATAGTTCCAGGAAATCCCACCATTGCAATAAATCTGCCTTATGGACGAACCGGACAGGATCTCGGACAGGTCATTAGGCACAACATCGCGGATGCTGCTGTCCGAAGATCCCCGGATCCGGCAGCTTTTTATAACATCCCAAAGAGCGATATGATTCTCCTTTAGGAAGGCCTTCTTTTCCTCGATAGTCACAGGAACCGGCTCAGAGAGAACCGAGGCCAGAGTCATCCAAAAGCGGTTGCGGGGATGGCCGTAAAAGAAAAGCTGCTGGCGGGACTTCACCGAAGGAAAGCTGCCCAGAATCAAAATTCTCGATTCCTTGTCGTAAAGGGGCGGAAAAGGATGTGTCTGGTATTCTTCCGGTCCGGAAGATGTCGTATCCCGAGACATTTTTTTCTTTTCATGCTGGTTCATATTCATATTCCTCTATCTGCTTGCTTATCCTGAGCTAAAACGGTATAGGCAGCCCCTGTTGAAGGTCTGGCCTAAATTGAACGCCGCCCGCATTAACGGACGGCGTAATAATCTTAGAAGTCATGGTCTTCTTCTCTTGGTAGTCCACGGCAACAAGCCGGTATAATTCCTTCTCAGAAGATCTCATACTCCTTGCCATGCTTATCCAGCCAGCGCCGGCATTCACCGTATTCGGGCATCACCTGGGCTACTTCAGCCCAGAAGGCCTTGGAGTGGTTCATCTTCTTCAGATGGGTCAGCTCGTGAACGATAATATAATCAATCACTTCTTCGGGAAGCATAGCCAGCTTCCAGTCAAACTTCAGATTCCGCTTACGATTGCAGCTTCCCCATATAGTAGTCTGGTTCTTAACATCAATATTCCTGGAAGAAAATCCTGCGTAAGGGAACCGGGACCGAATCGCCTTGCTGTTTCCGCCGGATACCCGGAAACTGTTGTAAGTCAGCTCCATATCCGCAGCAAAACGCTCTATCTTATTCCGGACGATTTTTTCCGACCTCTTACGATAATAACGCATGATACAGAAACGGATAAAATCCTGCTCATCATTCTCAGTCCGAATAACCAGACTTCTTCCGCGTCCGGCTCCTTTCTCCGTATACATACTGGCACCATTGTGATCAGGATGATATTTAATCCTGAGAAGGGTATCCATCTCTCCCAGGAAGGGAAGCTTCATACCGCTGCGGTAATGAACCCTGCCATTCTCAAGATCCAGGGTCTCGGGAAGTGACTGGTGGTTTCTGGCCGCTTTCTTTTCATAAGCCCGGATTATGTCTTCCCCGTACAGGTCAACATACTGCTCCATCATATCCCGGCTCATTCCGATGGGAACCTTCATTTTCACCGACAGATCATTCCCAATATCCAGATCGATATAGCGGCACTTTGCAGTTGTAACATCAATAGACAGTTCTTTTTCACCGTGTCGTATATGATACTGAGACATGACATTCCACCCTTCCTGAATTTCCCGGACCGTCTGATTGCAAAAAGACAGACGGATCTGAGATTATTCCTATTTACAGGTAAAATATCATAAAAATGTTTCCAATCTGTTGGCCTTATATTTTCATATTGTAAAAAAATCGTAAAGATAGAATGAACTAAAAACATGTCGTTCGTGGCTGATGGATGGCCGGACTGCCAAAAGCAGCCTGAGAAAAAAACCGTGACCTCCGGCATCTGCTGCGCCAGGTCACGGTTCTTGATTCTTGATCTAACAGATTAGAATTAGTCTACGATATAGGGCATAAGAGCGATATGTCTTGCTCTCTTGATAGCTACGGTAAGCTCTCTCTGGTGCTTAGCGCAGGTACCGGTAATTCTTCTGGGAAGGATCTTTCAGATCGGAA
>CAMOVS010000168.1 GCA_946627575.1 uncultured Lachnospiraceae bacterium | reverse complement strand
TTTCAAAATATATGCTAAAAAGAATATCACACATCTGCAAATTTAACTCTTTTTCTTGTCAGAATGAGATCCAATCGGTAAAGATCTGAGCAGGACTGCTCCATTTCCCGGCATCATGAGACTGACAAATCCATGATCCACATCATAGACCTGTTTATCTATGGTATATCCATAGCGGTCGGATACCATCAAGGTCTCCATGTACTCTTCCTCCGTAACCCCGATTTCCCATACCGGCAGGCGGACCTTTCTCTCTTCCTCTTCCCCGTTGATAATCACCACGATCTTATCTCTGTCAGTAAAACGCCCGTAGATAACCAGCCCGTCCTGACTGTTGAAGATCTTTAAGGATCCATGCATGATGGCTTCCGATTCCTTATGGATCCGAATGATATCCCGGTGGAATTGTATCATCTCCCGGTCTTCCCGGTTCCAGGGATAGGTCCTTCGGTTGTCCGGATCGGTCCAGCCTGTCAGCCCGGCTTCGTCTCCATAATAGACAGTCGGTGCCCCGGGCCAGGTCATCTGCATTATAACACCTGCCCGCATAATCTCCTTATGAACATCCCGGTCCGCTGCTTCCGGCCCGGTCGTTCCCGACCTGCCCACCGTCATATTAGTCCGGGTCAGAAAACGGGAATGGTCATGGTTGGACAATTCATTCATGGCGATCTCCAGGGAAGGATACTGGAAGCGGGCCATATGGTAGGTCATGGCATCGCGAAAGGCCTGATTGTTGCCTTTCAGATCCGGCCTTTTCTCATCACTGTGCTTCTCCATGCCTGTCAAAAACCAGGTTACCGGCTCCATGAAGGCATTATAATTCATGACGGTATCCCATTCGTCTCCCTGAAGCCAGGATTTGGGATCCCCATAATGTTCCGCAAGTATGAGCGCTTCGGGATTCGCTTCCTTAACAGCCTTACGGAATCTTTTCCAGAAAGCATGGTTAAATTCCTCGCTTTGACCAAGGTCGGCAGCTACATCAAGCCGCCACCCGTCCACATTGTAGGGTGGGGAAACCCACTTTCTCCCGATCTGGAGAATATAATCGCAAAGTTTGTCTGATTCCTCATAATTGAGCTTGGGCAAAGTCTTATGGCCCCACCAGCCATCATAATCACCATTGTATGGCCAGGCGTTCTCATTGTAAAACTTGAAAAAATGATGAAAAGGACTATCCTTACTGACGAAAGCTCCCTTGGCATAGCCAGGCTGGTTCTCATAGAGCCTCTCGGCATCCATCCATTTATTAAAAGAACCGCAATGGTTAAAGACCCCGTCCAAGATCACTTTCATCCCCCTCTTATGAACCTCTTCCGTAAAATGGGCAAAGAAGGCGTTGCTTGCTTCCAGGTTCTCCTTGTCCGTCACTCTGGAAATGTATTTCCAGGCGGCTGCATTATTCCTGTCCCAATCGGGCAGGGCATTCCCCTCATCCTTGACAATTTTTCCAAAATGAGGATCTATATAATCATAATCCTGAATGTCATATTTGTGGTTAGAGGGGGATACAAATATGGGGTTCAGATAGATGGCATCCACTCCCAGATCTTTAAGATAATCCAGGTGGTCCAGGACTCCCTGGAGATCCCCTCCGTAGAAATTCCTGACATCCATGGAATCCGGATATCGGTACCAGTCCCAGATTTTCCTGACCGGTTCATTAATATAGATATATTCCCTGTCCACTACGTCATTGGATGGATCACCGTTGGCAAAACGGTCCACGAAGATCTGATACATGACCGCTCCCTTGGCCCAGGACGGCGTGGAAAAGCCGGGAGTCAGCAAGAAATCATACTCAGGATCTCTGCTCCCTGAGGCTCCCTTACGGCTATAGTATACCTTCTGATCGCCGCCCAGCACGGTAAAATAATAGTGCAGAGACTCTTCTCCGACCGTCCGGACTGCTTCATAGTAATCAAAGACCTCGGTTCCGCCACAATGCTCCATGGGGATCTCACAATCCGGGAAGCACAGATATACGGCATCGACATTATCCTTTCCGGTGCGGAAGCGGAAGGTTATCCGGTCTCCGGGCCGGGGCTCGGAAGGTTGGATATAATTAGGACTGCCATCTGCGAACAAGGCCCTCATATTTAATACCGGTCTGGTATGAAAGCTATATATCTGTATTTTTTCTGCCAAAGAAAGTTTATCCAATGAAATCATGGTTCCTCATCTCTATCTTTGAATAATAACGATCACGGATCTCAAACTGATTTTTATCTGGTGGGTCTTGCATTTTAGGCGTAGGGGTGGTAGTATCTGTAATAGCATAACGTAGTTTTCAAAACTACATGTCGTCTCATTTGCATTTCGGCGCTCGGTCTGCAAATGTGCGTCATAGTGAGACATTGGTAAAGGAGGTGCCATTATGGCAAAGACAAATCAGACTCACACCAGTTATCATAACATATACTCCCCATATAGTCTTGATAAAATCGGTGATATGGCTCAGAAAACCATAGCCGGCAGAACCCATATCCACACTTCTCTGAAAGATCCTGTCAGCGCGATCACTCATATGGTCGGAGCAGCCATGGCAGCCATCGGGACTTTTCCCCTGGTGGGAAAGGCCGCTCTCTCCGGAAGCATAACCGCCGTGGCAGCTATGTCCATTTTTATGATCAGCATGATCCTGCTTTACACGGCCAGCAGCGTCTATCATTCTATAGATCATTCCGACAAGTTTAATCTACTGCTTCGTAGGATCGACCATGCCATGATCTTTGTACTGATCGCAGGATCCTATACGCCGGTATGTCTTCTGGTCCTGCCCGAGTCTAGGGGCATCCCTCTGCTAATTGCTGTCTGGTCTATCGCAGGCCTGGGGATCATCCTCAAGATATGGATCCTCCGCTGTCCCAAATGGGTCAGCTCCGTCATCTACATTATGATGGGCTGGCTTTGTATCCTGGTATTCGGACCCCTTCTTCATTCCTTGTCCAGGGAAGGCTTTGCCTGGCTCCTGGCCGGAGGATTGATCTACACGGTCGGCGGCATTATTTACGGTATTAAGCCAAAGATCTTCCATCGTCTGCCTCAAGGCTTCGGCAATCATGAGATCTTCCATCTCTTTGTCATGGCCGGAAGTCTCTGCCACTTCATATTCATGTATCGATGCGTTCTTTAGCTTTCGCTGCGGTTCTTCCGCCAGATCCCGCGAATGATTCTTTAATCAAGACTCGCTCGTGATTTGTGGCGCAGGATTCGAGGATATGCCCTCATTCAAGATCAGGTCCAGCTTATCCTTCCTGGTCATCCTCTTAATGGCATATTCCCTTTTCATGGCTTCCCGGCTTGTCTCGTAACTTTCATAATATACAAGCTCCACGGGAAGCCGGGACCTGGTGTAGCGGGCTCCTTTACCTTCATTGTGGACCTTGATTCTCCTGTCCAGGTCCGTCGTCCAGCCGGTGTAGAGAGAACCGTCACAGCAGCGGACGATGTAGGTGTAATTCATAACTTTATAACTCTTTTCCTTTTAACTGCACGAGCAAAGGCAGGGCCTGTCAAGGCCTTGTCTTTTTTTGCTCCTTTCTTTCACAAAATAATCCATCTTATTCTGGTATTGATTCTATTTACCACGAACCTATCTTTTTATATAATAAAAATGTATAAGAATCCAAGGGGTTATTATGCTATTTTGCATAATATTTTTGGTTCAGAGGTCAAATCCATGATCCTTTATTTCTGAACCATATGGTATCTCTTCACATGGCAGGAGGTTGCTTGCATGCTTCAGCTGACAAAAGACAATGTAGTTGAATACGTAATTTCCAGGCTTGATTTCTTTCATGCTGATGGCGATATTACCGTTTCTGCCATCGGAGAGGGAAATATAGAAGACGATGGAGATGGATTCATCAATTTCGTCTTCCGCGTGTCAGATGGAGACCATTCTCTTATCGTCAAGCAATCCAGGAAGGTTGACCGTCTTGGGATTGGATTTCCTCTGGATGCCAATCGCTACCGGCTGGAGTATCGGTCTATGCAGATTCGGCATGCCATTGTACCGGATCTTGTACCTGAGGTATATTATTGTGATGACGAGAATCTTGTTACCATCACTGAAGATGTATCCTATCTCAAGATCTCCAGATTCCAGCTGGCAAAAGGGGTTATTTATCCTAAGCTTGCAGACCAGATTGCCCGATATATGGCTGCAACTCAGTTCTACACATCCGAGTATTATCTGGATGCTAAGGTTTTCCGGCAGCTGTCTGTCTATTTCACCAACTCTACAATGAGACAGATTATGGATGTCGGTATGTTCCTGACCCAGGTGGTTCCGGAAGATACGGTTGGAAAGCCCCTGGACCCTGACTTCGAGGTCTTCTCAAGAAGAGTC
>CAMOVS010000167.1 GCA_946627575.1 uncultured Lachnospiraceae bacterium | reverse complement strand
CCCTCCTGACAACCATACGGGAAAAGGCAAGCCCTGTCCGGGCAGGGATCCAGATCGGATCTTCGGACATCCAGATCGGACTGATCGATGACCGGCAGAATCTCATTGACATGAAAAAATATCCGACGCCGGTGAACCGTCCTCCCCTGGAGATCATCCGTGAAGTAGCAGACAACACTTTGAAACTCCTGGAAGAGAACAAGGTACCCCTGGACCAGTGCATCGGTGTTGGGGTCGGCGTTCCCGGCACCATTGACCGAAGAAGCGGAACTGTCCTCTATTCCAACAACATACGCTGGGAGAATGTCCCTCTGGCCAAAGAGCTGGGACGGGTTATCCCCTGTCCTGTCCGGATTGCCAACGATGCGGACTGCGCCGCTCTGGGAGAAGCGGTAGCCGGCGCCGGTAAGGACTACAGCGATGTGGTTATGTTCACCCTGGGCAACGGGGTTGGAGGAGGCATCATCTTAAATGGACAGGTCTTTGAAGGGGGAAACATGGGAGGCAGTGAAGTAGGCCATCAGGTAATCCGTGTCAACGGCCGCCAGTGCAGCTGCGGAAGAAAAGGATGCCTGGAAGCCTACACTTCCGTACCGGCTCTTCTTAGAGCCGCACGTCAGGTGAGTGGACAGGAGATGGATCTGGAATCCATCTTTCAGGAGGCAGAAGACGGACATGTGGAGTTAACAGAATGTGTGGAGCAATACAGTCTTATGCTGGGCCATGGTGTGGTCAATATCGTCAACATGTTCCGTCCCCAGATGATCCTGATCGGCGGCATGATGTCAGCCTACGCTGACAAACTCCTGCCTGCAATTCGCAAGATGATCCGGGAAGACTCCTTTGGCGGCAGCAACGGCACCCTCCCGGAGATCGCTGTGGCTCTGCTTGGCAACACAGCATGCATGATCGGGGCCGCCAACCTTTAAGTATGACGGCCAATAATGAAACAAGGAAAGTGAAAAGAAAACCCCTCGAAAAACCGCATAAACAGTGGTTTTCCGAGGGGTTCTCCTATGGAGCATAAGGGGATCGAACCCTCGACCTCCAGATTGCGAACCTGGCGCTCTCCCAGCTGAGCTAATGCCCCATGACCCTTACCATTGTAAGACATTATACCCGGCTTTTCAAGAGTCAATTTTTCTGGTGCGGCTGGCCCGGCAGACAGATCACCTTAATCTCCTGGTAATAAATATTGAACTGCTAACTAAATGTATTACGATAGGCTTTCTCCATTTTCCGCGATCAGGTCCCGGTACCAGCGGGCACTGTCCTTGGGGATCCGGCTGCAATCCCGGTAGTCAATGTAAATAAGGCCAAACCTGTCATCGTAGCCGCTGTACCATTCAAAGTTATCGGTAAAAGACCAGTGGAAATAGCCCAGGACAGGGATTCCGTCTTCGCAGACCCGCTTGAGCTTGCCCAGGTAACGGGCCAGAAAATCGATCCGGTCAGGATCATGAACTTTGCCGTCCAGGAAGATGCGGTCATTGCAGCTCTGACCATTTTCCGTGATGACCACCGGCAGCTTATAGCGCTCATAGACCAGTCGGGGACCCCAGTAGAGGACGCCGGGGGTGACAGGCCACTTGAGGGCAGTCCGGGGATAACCCTCATATTTATCTGCGATCTGGTAGCCGCCGCTTTCTGATGGCACCATCTCAGTGCCGTTATAGATATTGAGGCCGATAAAGTCCAGGGGCTGGCTGATCACAGACAGATCTGCCGGGTCGATGGAATCTTTATATGGCGTCCAGACTGCGGCCGGGTCTTCAGGGTAATGACCAAATACCAAGGGATCCAGGAACCACTGGTGGTTGAAGTACCATCCTTCGTTCTGCTCCCTGGGCAGGGAGAGGAAGGAGGCGCAGACCAGATCCTCCGGTGTGTTGGAACAGGGATCTTCCGTGTAGGCCAAAGCTCCCGTGGAAGCAGCGCCGATCCGGGCACAGGGAATGATCTCCCGGATCTTTCTGACAGCCAGACCATGTGCCAGAAGGATATGGTGCCAGGAGCGGAACATGTCCTCGTCCGACAGGAGAGTTCCGGGAGCGTGCAGCCCATTGCCGTGGCCCATACCAACTACACACTGGGGTTCATTGATGGTTATAAAACTGTCTGCCCGATCTTTGAAATGATCTGCGACAATAGAAGCGTATTCTTCAAAGGCGTAGGCGGTATCCCTGTTCAGCCAGCCTCCCTTGTGATAGAGGGCCAGGGGCAGATCCCAGTGATAGAGAGTGATCCAGGGTTTGATACCTCTTTGGAGGCAGCCGTCAACCAGACGGTCATAGTAATCCAGGCCGGCCGCATTGATCTTTCCTCTTCCTTCCGGCAGGATTCTCGGCCAGCTAAGACTGAACCGGTAGTGACGGATCCCCAGAGACTCCATCAGGTCCAGGTCCTCTTCAAAGCGATGGTAAGCATCACAGGCCAGGTCGCCGGTGTGACCGTTGAAGGTTTTACCAGGCTGATGGCTGAAGGCATCCCAGATGGAAGGACCCTTACCGTCCTCGCAAGCTCCGCCTTCGATCTGGTAGGAAGCGCTGGCAGCGCCCCATGCAAAGTCTTTTGGAAAGCTCATGTTTGTCTCCTTTTATATCATGTGAATCATTGAGTTGAAATGCCTGATAGTTCGTAGATAGCGACCTTAGATACACTGTTATCCCATGGTTACCACAACATCCACATCCCCTCCGTCGGCCGGAACAGGGATTACATTGCTTTCATAGGGCTGGCCGTTTACGGTGACAGACCGGATCCCCTTCTGGACTCCGGCGGAATTGTCGACCGTGATGTGGTAGCGGCTGCCCCGGAAGGTCCGGTCACAGCGGAAACCTTTCATGGTGTCCGGGATGCAGGGATCGATCATGAGCCCTTCAAAGCTGGGCCGGATGCCCAGGATGTACTGGCTCATGCAGGTGAAGGTCCAGGCTGCGGTTCCGGTCAGCCAGCTGTTCTTGCCTTCGCCGTGGTTGGGGGCATCCCGGCCGGCTACCATCTGGCAGTAAGCATAGGGTTCGGTCCGGTGGATTTCGCTGATCTCTTCCAGGTATACCGGACAGGTCTTTTTAAAGACATTGAAAGCCCGGTTGCCGTGGCCCAATACGGTTTCGGCGCAGGCGATCCAGGGATTGTTGTGGCAGAAGATACCAGCGTTCTCCTTGTATCCCGGCGGGTAGGAGCTGATCTCGCCTAACTCTACGTGGTAGCGGGTGTAAGCCGGCTGATTCAGGACGATGCCGAATTCAGTCTCCAGATGTTTTTCTACGCTTGCAAGAGCCTGGGCGGCCTGGCCGGTTTCCACACCGATGCCGGCCATGACACACATGCCCTGGGGCTCGATGAAGATCTTTCCTTCGTCACAGACATGGCTGCCTACCGGGTGGGAGAAGGCATCGTAGGCCCGGACGAACCACTCGCCGTCCCATCCGGCGTCAAGAACTGCAGCCTCCATCTTTTCTACTTCTTTTTCCGCGGCCGCGGCTTCCTCCTTCAGCCCCTGTCTTCGGCAGATCTCGGCATATTCTTTTCCGTAGATCACGAACATACCTGCGATAAATACACTTTCCGCTACCGGTCCTTCACTGGGTCCGGTGATCTGGAAACTTTCTCCGGGAACTTCAGAGAAACAATTGAGATTCAGACAGTCGTTCCAGTCGGCCCTGCCGATCAGGGGGAGATTGTGCGGACCTTTGTGAGTTACAGTATAGTTAAAGCTTCGGCGCAGGTGTTCCATCAAAGGCGCAGCCTTGGAATCATCGTTGTCGAAGGCACAGGGAACATCCAGGATAGAGAAGTCTCCGGTCTCTCTCAGGTAAGCGGCTGTTCCGGCGATCAGCCAGAGGGGATCATCGTTGAAGCCGCTTCCTACTGCCATATTGCCCCTCTTGGTCAGAGGCTGGTACTGGTGGTAGGCGCTGCCGTCTTCAAATTGAGTATTGGCGATATCGATGATTCTTTCCCTGGCCCGTTCAGGGATCAGGTGAACAAAGCCCAGCAGATCCTGACAGGAATCGCGGAAGCCCATGCCCCGGCCCATACCGCTTTCAAAATAGCTGGCCGACCGGCTCATATTAAAGGTTACCATGCACTGGTACTGGTTCCAGATATTGACGATGCGGTCGAGCTTCTCATCGCCGCTGGAAATAGTATAGGTGGAGAGAAGCTTCTCCCAGTAAGCTTTTAGTTCTTCCAGTGCGGCGTCAACCTGGTCATCCGTCTGATATTTGGCCAGGAGGATGTTGGCAGGCTTTTTGTTAATGATCCCGGGAGCTTCAAACTTCTGGTCTGTGGGATTCTCACAGTATCCAAGGACAAAGATGAAGGAAACGGACTCTCCCGGCTGGAGGGATACTTTATG